>JBFYZC010000134.1:0-19065 GCA_041309705.1 Bacillota bacterium
TAGTCGGGAATTGACGCTTGCGGACTGTTATACAAACCAAAGTAGCTTTAGCAAAATGGGACAGGATGAAACAAGAATTTTCTTAACATAGAGCTCTTTGTCTATGTTTTAAGTAGCAGGCAAAAATGTTAGAGTTTAATGATTTGATGAAGATTTACCAGATGGGAGATAATGAAGTGCGCGCACTGGATGGTATCTCATTGACAATTAAAACAGGTGAAATGGCAGCAATTATGGGTCCATCTGGTTCGGGAAAATCGACTTTAATGAATATTTTAGGCTGTCTAGATAGTCCAAGCAGTGGTTCATATCGAATTTTCGGACGTGAAACGGCTAATTTTAATGAGCGTGAACAGGCGATTATCCGCAATCAAGAGCTTGGTTTTGTTTTTCAATCATTTAATCTTTTGCCCAAATTAACCGCATTACAGAACGTGGAATTGCCTCTAATCTATGCTGGTATAAATCCGAAGGAACGTTTGCAACTGGCGAAAAATGCCTTAGTTCGTCTGGGTTTGGAGAAAAGAATTCACCATAAACCCAAGGAGCTCTCTGGTGGACAGCAGCAGCGAGTGGCAATTGCCCGCGCTTTGGTGAATAATCCACGAATTATCCTAGCAGACGAACCAACTGGTAATCTGGATTCTCATTCAAGTTTGGAGATTATGACTGTTTTGCAGGAATTGAATGATCAAGGGAAGACGGTAGTCTTGGTTACTCACGAGAATGATATTGCAAATTTTACTAAGCGAGTGATTCGATTCTTGGATGGTAGAATTCAAAGTGACCAATACATCACTCAATTACGTCCACAGTTACCAGTTGTGGAGGTGAATGTTTCGTGAAATTAACTGAAAATATTGCGATGGCAGTAAAAAATCTGCAGAATAATAAAGTACGTTCCTGCTTAACGATGCTGGGAATTATCATTGGGGTTACCGCAGTAATTGTGATGACCTCAATTGGTGAAGGTGCGAAACAGCAGATTACTCAGAATATTACCGCGATGGGCTCGAATCTCTTGATTGTTTTTCCAGGGCGAGGGGCGCAACGTGGTGGTAGTTTTGGGGGTGGGACGCCACTCAAGAATGAGATCATTCCAATTCTGCAAGGTAGTTCAAACTCGGTCGCAGTAGTTGCTCCGGAAGCGCGCGCTAGAGCGGTTCTCAAGGCAGGGAGCAATAGCTATCAAACCTCGGTCTTAGGGGTGAATCCAGAATATTTAGGGGTACGCAACTACCAACTTGCGAGTGGGATTGGTTTTACTGAAGATGACGTAAAAGGACGGCGTCGGGTAGCAATTTTGGGTGCTTATGTTGCTGAGCTACTTTTTCCTGGGGTTAATCCAGTTGGACAAGAGCTTAAAATTGGCAGATTACGTGCGACAGTAGTGGGTGTTTTGCAAACCAAGGGGCAGAGTGGTTATGGGAATAATGATGATTTGGTAATGATGCCTTTAACTACGGTACAACAGCGACTCTCAGGTAAGGATAAACTGTCAACTATTTATATTCAGGTGAGAACTGCGGCTGAAATGGAGAGTGCCAATGAACAGATCTACAATACACTTTTAAAATATTATGAAGAAGATGAGAACAAATTTAATCTGCGTAATCAGGCGGAAATTTTATCCAGTGTGCAACAGACTACCGCGACCTTTACTTTGTTGTTGGGAGGAATAGCTGCCGTTTCGTTGTTGGTGGGCGGAATTGGGATTATGAATATTATGTTAGTGGCAGTGACTGAGCGGATTAAAGAGATTGGGATTCGCAAGGCTTTGGGGGCGCAGAAAGAAGAGATTTTAGGATTGTTTTTGATTGAAGCAGTAATGCTTAGTCTAACGGGTGGATTAATCGGAATCGGACTGGGTTGGTTGGGTTCAACCTTGATTAGCAATTTTTCTAGTTTATCTGCAGCTATTAGTCTGAACGCAGTTGTGGTTTCATTTGTTTTTGCAGTACTGACAGGATTGTTTTTTGGAGTTTATCCAGCATATAAAGCAGCTGGTTTGCGTCCGATTGAAGCGTTGCGGCATGAGTAGTAATTTTAGGAGGGTGACTTACAATGAAACGAAAATTAACTTGGCTATTAATGGGTATTTTAGCGATTAGTGGTGTATTTTCGGTAAATGCGGCTGAAAAAACACAGCGTGAAGTGCGTATGGAATATCAAGAGTTGCAGAAGAATCTGGCTTGGATGAGTGAGGGGCTTACTAAACTAGCCCAGAGTAAAGATCGTAATTTAACTTTGACTAAAGACCAGAAACAGAAGTTGTTGCCACTTTTTAAAGAGTTAGTAAAGAGAAATATTGTTATCACCAAAAGTAAACAACGTAATCAAGAAGAAGGACAAAATGGAGGTCGTGAACGGCGTCAGGTGGATGAGAATGATCCACAAGTGAAGGCGCGTCGTGAGAAGATGCAGGCTAATCTGACTTTTGGTAAAGCACAAGAAAGCAAGATTGAAAAAGTTTTGACGGCTAAACAGATTACTTACCTCGATAATCTGAATTTTCAAGCTGAGAAGTATGGTTTTATTGAGTGGCGTCGTCAAGGAAATTCAGGACAAGGTGGACAACGACAACAAATCGATCAAAAGGAGCTTGACGCAAGAAGAAAGAAAATGGAGCAGGGTCGAGCGGAACTGGTAAAGTTGAATTTGTCTTTAATTAAAATTTTAGAAAAATAGTGAAGTGATTTTTAGAGATGGGCTGTTTCAGAATTAAATCTGAGGCAGCCTTTTTTATGTATTTTTTAAAAAAATTCTTTTGTCATAGTAGCGAAAGGTAGATGATGCTAATAACATATAATCAGAAGTTTAAAGATTAAGAGGTGATTGAGAATGGCGTGTCCTTCGGGAACTTTTGCGTACACAGTGAAAGCTGGTGATACACTTTATAATTTGTCACAGCGTTTTAACACCAGCGTATCAGCAATTATCGCTGTTAATCCGGGAATTAATCCCAATGCTTTACAGATTGGTCAGACAGTATGTATTCCAGGTAATCGACCAGGTCGTCCTTGCCCAGTTGGTAGTTTTCCTTATTTCATCAAAGCTGGAGATACTCTCTATAAGATCGCACAACAGTTTAATACAACGGTGGAGGCAATTACCACATTGAATCCTGGAATTGATCCTAACAAACTGCAAGTTGGTCAAGAGATCTGTGTTCCGGGTAGAAGACCAGGACCAGGACCTGGACCAGGACCAGGACGGCGTTGTCCAGTGGGTAGTTTTGCCTATGCAATTCAAGCTGGTGATACTTTATTTAAGATTGCACAACGAAATAATACCACTGTCCAAGCGATTGTTAATTTAAATCCAGGGATTAATCCTAATAGTTTACAGGTTGGTCAGGTGATCTGTGTTCCGGGAGTTAGAATGCAAGAAGTAGAGATGGAAGAGGCAGAGATGCTTAAAGTAGAAACTTCAGAAGGAGAGATGCAAACAGTGGAAGCGAAACAAGTAAGAGTATGTCCACCGGGCAGTTTTGCCTATACGATTAAATCAGGCGATACCTTCTATAAATTAGCTCAAACCTATCACACCACAGTTGGGGCAATTATGGCATTAAATCCAGGAGTTGATCCTTATAATCTCCAGATTGGTCAGGTAATTTGTATTCCAGGTGGGGCAATGCCACCAAGCAGAACATGTCCGCCGGGTAGTTTTGCTTATACCATTAAATCAGGTGATACCTTCTATAAACTAGCCCAAACCTATCGTACCACGGTAGAGGCAATTATGGCATTAAATCCAGGAGTTGATCCATATAATCTTCAGATTGGTCAGGTAATCTGTATTCCAGGTGGAGTAGTGCCACCACCAAGACCATGTCCAATGGGTACTTTTGCTTATACTATCAAAGCTGGAGATACAATCTATAGTATTGCCCAAACTTATCATACTACTGTGGAAATGATCATGGCATTAAATCCAGGGATTAATCCCTATAATTTACAAATTGGTCAAGTGATCTGTGTGCCTAAACCATGTGTTGGAAATAGTTTTCAATATATCGTGAAACCTGGAGATACTATTTTTATGCTAGCTCAACAATATAACACTACCGTAGAGGCAATCATGGCAATTAATCCGGGAGTAGATCCTTATAATCTTCAAGTTGGTCAAGTGATCTGTATGCCTAAACCATGTCCAATGGGTAGTTTCACTTATACCGTGAAGCCAGGAGATACCATCTATAGTATTGCACAGAAATATAATACTACCGTAGATGCGATTATGATGTTAAATCCAGGACTTAATCCCTATAATCTCCAAGTTGGTCAAGTGATCTGTGTGCCAGGTAAGAGCTGCCCACCAGGAAGCTTTGTTTATACTATTAAACCAGGAGACACCATCTATAGTATTGCACAAAGATATAATACTACTGTTAATGCAATCATGATGTTGAATCCAGGACTTGATCCATATAATCTCCAAGTTGGGCAGAAGATTTGTGTGCCAGGGTATCAATGCCCGCCAGGAAGCTTTCCTTACACCATAAAAGCTGGAGATACCTTGTTTAGTATTGCACAGCAATATGGAACTACCGTGTCAGCAATAATGGCATTGAATCCAGGAATTGACCCAAATAACCTGCAAATTGGTCAAGTGATCTGTGTGCCAGGAATGATGCCGACTTGTGATGGTACTTGTCCGGAGTAATGTCTGATTTATCAGGATGAATGGTTGATTGAAATTTTAAAGACGCACTGTGGTGCGTCTTTAAAATTTTAATAGAGTTTATATATTTTCCGAAAGATCTCATTCACTTTAATTTTATATAAAACAACTTGCAAAGCAGTCCAAATTGTTTATAATAGATTATATATCCGGAACAATAATATATTCTAGACAGACCAAATTATATAAATGGGAACTGGAGAGAATTATTTATAGCTGAGAGGAGCAGAATTTGATGGAAAAATTAATTGATCCAAATGAGATTAATCAGGAGCTAGAGAGAGCAACTGAAGTTACTTCCAGTAATTTTATTCACGAGATAATTGAAGCAGAGTTGAAAGAACATCCCCAGGTACATACCCGTTTTCCACCTGAACCAAATGGTTATCTGCATATTGGACATGCTAAATCAATTTGCTTGAATTTTGGTACTGCTACGAAATATCAAGGAATCTGTAATTTGCGATTTGATGACACCAATCCCAGTAAAGAAGAGACGGAATATGTTGAATCAATTATGGAAGATATTCGTTGGCTGGGATTTGATTGGCAAGAAAATCTTTATTATGCTTCTGATTATTATCAGCAACTATTTGATTATGCAGTGGAATTAATTAAAAAAGGTAAAGCTTTTGTATGTGATTTAAATCCGCAGGAGATGCGGGAGTACCGTGGAACACTAACCGAACCAGGTAAGAATAGTCCTTATCGTGAGCGCAGTGTGGCGGAGAATCTTGAATTATTTAATCAAATGAAAATGGGCGAGTTTCCGGATGGTTCAAGAGTGCTGCGGGCGAAGATTGAGATGAGTTCTCCGAATATTAATATGCGTGATCCGGTGATCTATCGAATTTTGCGTGCAGTGCATCATCGTACCGGTGAACAGTGGTGCATCTATCCGATGTATGATTATGCCCATCCAATCTCGGATTATCTGGAAGGAATTACCCATTCAATCTGTACTTTAGAGTTTGAGGATCATCGACCACTTTATGAATGGGTTTTACAAGCTCTAGAACTGCCTAATCGACATCCGCGTCAGATTGAGTTTGCCAGATTAAATCTTAATTATACAGTAACCAGTAAGCGGAAATTGTTGGAACTGGTGAAGGAGAATTATGTTTCGGGCTGGGATGATCCGCGAATGCCGACTTTGAGTGGCTTACGTCGACGGGGTTATACGCCGGAGTCGATCCGTAACTTCTGCGAGAAGATTGGAGTGGCTAAAAGTAATAGTACGGTAGATATTGCACTTTTGGAACATTGTTTGCGTGAAGATTTAAATCAGCGTGCTGCGCGAGTAATGGCAGTATTACGACCATTAAAGGTTGTGATTACCAATTATCCTGAAGATCAGGTGGAAGAGTTTGAGGCGGAGATTAATCCAGAAAATCCAGAGCTTGGCTGTCGCAAAGTTCCTTTTGCGCGGGAGATCTATATTGAGCAAGAGGATTTTATGGAACAGCCTCCTAAAGGGTATTTTCGTCTGTCGCCAGGCAAAGAGGTGCGCTTGAAACATGCTTACTACATAAAATGTGAAGCAGTAATCAAAGATGAAACAACGGGTGAGATTATAGAGCTACATTGCACCTATGATCCGACCAGTCGAGGTGGTTGGACTAATGATGGTCGTAAGGTTAAAGGAACCTTGCATTGGGTCTCGGCAAAACATGCACTGCCAGCGACGGTCTGTCTTTATGAGCATTTATTTACCAAAGCTAATCCAGATGAGACTACTCCTGAAGGAGATTACAAAGATAATCTTAATCCAGAATCACAGGTCAAACTTAGCAATTGTTTAGTTGAACCAAGTCTGGCGAATTCTTCACCTGAAGAACATTTTCAATTTTTACGTCAGGGTTATTTTGTAGCAGATTTGGATAGTAAACCAGAGCAACTTGTTTTTAATCGAATTGTTTCTTTGCGTGATTCATGGGCAAAAGGCAGTAAGAGTTAATGATTAATGCTGATTTGTTTGAAAAAGTCACTTAAACTTTTGAGATAAACAATTTTCTTATATATTTTCCGAAAGAGCTATTTCATTTTAGCTTCGTGAAAAATCCCTGTAAGCTTTTAATACTTTCCAAGAGATCTAATCTATTTTATCATCGCGAAAAATCCTTAATGCTCTGGATATTTTCACTCGATAAAATGAAAGATCTTTATTGTAAACTATATTGATCTTTTCACTTGATATAATGAAAGATCTTTACCGGAAAATATATAGGTTTAATCATAAGAAGATATACCTCTGAGATTTGATTGATAATAAATGAACATCTGCTCGAATGTACTACGAAGTCTAATGATTATAAAGTTTTTATAATCATTTTATTTATAATAGTTTCCTTTTCCATTTATTTCAAGACAATTTATACAATTAAGAAGATGAAAAAATATTTTTTTAAAATATTACTTTTTTAAACCAAGAGATACTTTAAATTAATTTAATAGTGTGATATAATACGTGTAATGAATTTAATATCTTTTAATAAATTACAAAAATTACCTTTTGTTAATACTTTAACTACTAAATTGTTTTAACGATATAAAATAAATATATTTTCTAATAAAGATTTTTTGTTTTGTTGAGTGAAAATATCCAGCCTAATAGGGGTTATTGTGAAGATGAAATGAATTAGGTCTTTTGGAAAAGATATAAGTAGGAGTTATGGATGAGAACAATCGCTGATATTGCAGATCAATGGGGGGCATATCTTTGTAAAAAAACTGGACAGGAAGCAGAGCTGAAAACGGTCTGTTATGGTTTGGAAGCTTTTTTGGTTTTTCTGGTTGATATAGTAACAATTTTCATTTTGGGCTTGCTCTGTGGTGTTTTTTATCAAACTGCGCTTGTAATGTGTTCTTTATTATTAATGAGGTCGTTGGTTGGCGGTTCACATCTTTCTGGTTTTGTACGTTGTTTGCTCTTTAGTAGTTTGATGATTATGGGAGTAATTTTGAGTTTTAAATATTATTTTATCGCTCAATTTTCAGTTTTATTTGCAATCGTGGCGTGTTTACTCTCGATTTACCTGATTTTTAGATATGCACCAGTATTGGTAGCATGGAAAGATTTTTCGCAGCAAAAAGTCTGGCGGATGCGGTTGAATGCCAGTGGCTTAATGCTCTTAGTAACTGTAGTTTATCTTTTCTGGCAGAATGATTGGACAAAGTACCTTTTAATAGGAAATTATTTAGCTGTCCTAAATGTCACGCCACTAATGCAATTGGCAGTGACATTTGTAGAAAAACATACTAATATGAAGGATAAGGAGGTGAAGTAAGATGAAGAAATTATTGACTTTAGCAATCACCGTAGCGGGCTTATTTGCAGCAACTAGTGCCACTTTTGCATGTCATTGTTTATGGTATGAACCTCGCAAACGGTAAATTTGTTTTTGGGGGTAATTATGAAGTTGTTTTTGTTTTTTTTATTCTATATTGGTACGACTGTAATTTATTATTTAGATCTGGCTTTTCTTGGTTTAAATAAAAAATTTTCTGAAATTATTGTGCCATCTTTGATTGTTTTTATATTAATATACACCTCTAAATTTATATTTGATTTTTCTAATTTTGTTCAAAGTGTATATCTGGCTGTTTTGTTATGTATTGCCTTTGTGGTACTATATAAGATTGATCTTTTATTGAGTATTATGGGAGCAGTCTTAAGTATGATTACAGTTATTCTTGGTGATTTGATTTTAGTATATCCATGTTCGGTAATTTTGAATTTAGATATAAAATTTAATTCAAGTAATAATTTTTCAAATTTAGTCTATATGAGTCTTTTTGAACTTATTATTCCAATAATAACAATTTTTGTCTTGCGCGAGACTAAATTTAACTTACAGCCAATGAATACGATTTTATTAAGAAAGTAGTGAAATCTGATGAGATCTGACTTTCTTGTTAAGTCCTTCCTCTTTGTGCTACTCAGTGTCTTTGGGGAATTGATTATTTTGGAAGACCGCTTTATTGATCTCGCAATGCGACGCTTTGTGGAATTTGACAAAGCGTTCTTGTATGTTTTGATGACGCTGATAGTCTTTGTTTTTTGGATCTTTAGTGTACGCTTTTTTTATCAATACTGTGTAAAGATTAATGAAGAAGAGCTTGCCAAGGATATTCAACTTGCCGAGAGTGAAAAACTGATTCAAACTTTAAGTTCACAGCGACATGACTTTCGTAATCAACTACAAGTGATTAAGGCTTTAGCAGAATTCAATCGTAATGAGGAGATTATACGCTATATTGCCGATAGTAGTATGGCACTTGATCTCTCTAATAATATGCTAACTCATATCAATAATGCAGTACTCTCGGCAATGTTTTTAGTCTTTTCAACTCAAGCGAAAGAGCGTGGCATTAGTTTTCAGGTTGAGTCAGATGTTGATTTTGAAAATTGGAAATTATCGCCCGTGAAAGTAACCCGGGTGTTGGGAAATATTATTCAAAATGGGATTGAAATTTTAGAGCGACACTATGCTGAGGAACGCGTGATGGAAGTTACGATGTGGGAAACTAGGGGTACTTATTGCTTTGTGATCTGGAATAACGGACCAGTTATTCCAATTGAAATACAGGAAAAAATCTTTAATGCGGGTTTTACAACTAAAAATAGTACTGGTTTAGGGTTGTCGATTGTTAAGGAGTTAACCTCAGAAATGGGTGGCAGTATTAGTTTGAAAAGTGATCAAGAAAGCGGAACTGAATTCAAAGTGATCTTACCAAAAAGTTTGGTAGGTCATTCCAAATATAATGAACCTTCTTATAATATCAATCAAAAATTAACAAAAATGATTGCGATTGATTAAAATGAGTTTTGATTAGGCATACTAGGCGTGAGAAAATTTTAGGAGGAATGCCTGATGCCGCGGAAAAAAATTGAAGAAGTAGTTGATGGAATCTATATTGATCCAACACCGATTACTCTGGGTGAAGAGATAAAGATCAAGTATAAGGGACTACTGGCAGATAGTGGTGCTGATCAGATTTATCTCCATGCTGGTTTTGGTGAAAATTGTTGGGATAGAATAATTGATCTGCCAATGGATAAAACTAAAGATGGCGCTTGGTTAACTAAGATGCAGATTGATGAGTCGAACAATTTTAACTTTTGTTTTCATGACAGTGCTGGGAATTGGGATAATAATTATGGACGTAACTGGTCGTATCAAGTACATCATGGCGAACAAATTTAACAAACCTAGTCTGAGCTGGAAAAAGTACCGTATTTTACATAAAGGATTGTCTGTGAGTAGCTCGAAATTACTCCAAGAATAAAAAAGCTTGGGGTGATTTTTTTGTGGAAAAAGTTTCTGATTTTTATCTCAGCCCTCGGAGTAGTTCTGTTTTTGATCATCCCGAGTGGCGCAAATCCTAGTGATGTGGTACTTGATCAACCGATTGAACTGGCAGTACCCGGTAAATTTCAACTGCTTGATCATAATCAAGATCAACGTGCTGAGGAGTTGGAGTTTACCATTGCCTTGAAAGCTTATCGGCAAGGTAACTTTATTGTGACGGGCAATCTGGAAGGTCTAAAAAATGGACGCTGGATTCCATTACAAACCAGTGTGATCCCATTTCAATGGTCGCCAGAGAATGAGGAGATTCGGGTGGTCTTTCCGGCGGATAATCTGATTAAAGAGCGAGTTTCTGGACCATATCGAGTCAAGATTGCCCTGGCAGAAGGTTCTTGGGAGATGCCAGCCGAGGTGGCTGGTTTTTCACCAGAGTATCAATGGCAGCAATTTAATCTGACTAATCAGGTAAAAACTGGAGCGATCTCAACTATTGCTAAAGCACGTCTGGCAGCCGAAGCTTGGGCTGGCTACCAGAAGTTGCGTTTGGGAAAATTATTGGGAGTCAGTTATAACTATGATCGCTGGCAGCTTGATTATCGTGGAAATAATAATAGCTCAATATATAGGATTTTGATAACTACAAATGGCTCAGTTAGCAGTATGAAAATAAAATAGATAAGCGAAAGCACCCGTAACGGGTGCTTTCTTATACTGCGAACCAGTGGTTTCCGATTTTATGAGTGACACTTCTAGTCCAGATCCAACGCGAGCTGCTTTTAGCAGGATTGAAGAAATAGAGGGCACCATTAGTTGGATCCCAGCCTTTTAAGGCTAATTCGGCAGCACGATAAGAGGAAGCATTTGGTTTTGACCAGATATAGCCATTGCTGACGGATTCGAATTCTCCTGGTTTAAAGATATTAGCCGTCATACTTTTGGGAAATTCTTTGGCACGTACACGATTGATGAGTACTGCTGCTACTGCTACCTGACCCTCGAATGGTTCTCCTCCGGCTTCGGCATGAATTGCATGTGCTAAATATTGATACTCCTTATCAGTTAATGAGATTAGTTGAGTTGTTTTCTTGGAGGTAGTGGCAACAGTTTTCGTGGTTGCAGTATTTGTTGCGGTGGTTACTATATTTCCGACTGTGGTTTGCTTGATTTGAGGCGCAGCTCCTGCTGATGGTTTAACTAAGGAAACTTGAGCCGGAGTTGGCTTGGGTACTATTTTTTCCTGACTGATTTTAGTAGTTTCTTGAGGTTGATTACTCAAGAGAATAGCTAATAAGCTCAACGTAGCTAACAGACTAGTTATCCAGATGGATTTTTTCTGTAACATATTTAACCTCCTTGATCAATAGTAAAATTGAATTTTCATTTATGATGTGTTTTTTTAGAGCTGAAAGTTCACTATATTTGATATTATTGGATGCTTTGTGTATTATATCAGCTGAATCAGGAATGATCTATACGAAAAAATTGTTAATGAAAATAATTCCAGAAAGTAGCGTTAAGTAACAGGAAATAATTGAAAAAAACCGAAAAAGATTATAAAAATTCACATGAAATGCTGAGTAGATGAGGTGAGTATATGGATCTTTTTAGTGCGAGTAATGAAGAGCAGCGGCGTCAGGAAGCGCCTTTAGCAGTGCGAATGCGTCCGCGTAATCTAACTGAATTTATTGGTCAAAACGAGTTGCTGGGGCAAGATAAATTACTGCGTCGAGCGATTGAAGCAGATCGGTTGACCTCTTTGATCTTTTATGGTCCGCCTGGAGTGGGGAAGACTACTCTGGCAGAGATTATTGCCCAGACAACCAGTGCTCATTTTGAGAGATTGAATGCGGTTACGGCAGGAATTGCGGATTTGCGTCGCGTGATTGGTGAGGCTGAAGAACGTTATAAACTGTATTTGAAAAAGAGTATTCTATTTATTGATGAGATTCATCGTTTTAATAAGACTCAGCAAGATGCCTTGCTACCAGCAGTAGAGGCAGGAACAATCGTGATGATTGGTGCTACAACCGAGAATCCGTTTTATGAAGTGAATACTCCACTAGTCTCGCGGAGTATGATCTTTCATTTGCAGCCACTTTCTGAAGATAGCTTACATCAGGTATTGATCAATGCTTTGACCGATCAGGAACGTGGTTTAGGTGATTTTCGGGTCAGATTATCTGAATCTGCCATGAATTATCTGGTTAATCAGGCGAATGGAGATGCCAGAAAGGCTTTAAATATTTTGGAACTGGCAGTACTGACTACCAAGCCGGAGATAGAAACAGGTATACGTCAAATTACTGAAACAGTACTAGCGGAGTGTCTACAGCAACGTATAATTCCCTATGATCGTCAAGGCGAGAAACATTACGATACCATCTCTGCTTTTATCAAATCAATTCGCGGTTCTGATCCGGATGCTGCGGTGTATTATCTGGCACGAATGTTGACGGCAGGTGAGGATCCGAAGTTTATTGCGCGACGTTTGGTGATTCATGCTTCAGAAGATGTTGGGAATGCTGATCCACAAGCGTTATTAGTTGCAACGGCAGCGGCACAAGCAGTGGAGATGATCGGACTTCCTGAAGCACAGCTTTCATTAGCTCAGGCAACGCTTTATCTGGCAACTGCTCCAAAATCAAATGCTAGTTACATCGCGATCAAACAGGCAATGCGAGCGGTACAAGAGTTCGAGAATCAACCAGTACCAGGTCATTTACGTGATGCATCACATCCAAAAGCAGCGCAATTTGGAGCTGGGGTAGGCTATCGCTATCCGCACGATTATCAAAACGCTTATATTAAACAGGATTATCTGCCTGAAAATATTAGAGGGCAGCGTTATTATTATCCGACTGAGCGTGGCTATGAAAGAAAGATAAAAGATTATTTAACACAGCTTGAATCCAAGAAGGTGGATTGATGGGAGATACTCCAAGAATTGTAATCAAACTTGATAAAATTGTACATAATTATTTAGAGTTAACGAAAGTTGCTCGAAGGGCAGGCGTGAAATTAACCGGAGTGGTCAAAGGAGTAGCAGGTGATTCGGAAATAGTTCGAGCTTTAGTAGCTGCTGGTCTGGAAGAGGTTGGGGATTCGCGTCTGGAAAATTTTCGGCAATTTGCCTTAACACCGAAGGTGCATAAGGTTTTATTACGTTTACCAGCATTAAGTTGTGCTAGAGAGCTGGTAAAAGAGGTTGATGCTAGTTTGAATGCGGAAAGAGCTACCTTAGAGGTACTGGAGAAACAGCAGACCATCCATGAAGTAATGCTAATGGTTGAACTGGGTGACCAACGTGAAGGAATCGACGAAGCTCAAGTAGCTGAGCTGGGAGCTTTCTGTGCTGGTTTGAAATATTTAAGAATTACTGGTTTGGGAGCGAATTTCTCTTGTTTCGCAGGGGCAAAACCTAGTCAGGCGAAATTGAAGCGATTAGTTGAGCTTGCAGAATATTTGTGTGTAGAGTATCGATTGCCAATTGTTAGGATCTCGGGTGGAAACTCCAGTAGTCTGTCGTTGCTCTATGAAAACCAGTTGCCGAAGGGAATTAACCATTTGCGAATTGGAGAAGGAATGCTTCTGGGAAGAGAGACTTTAAACGGTCAAATATTACCCAGACTTTATCGGGATGCTTTTATCGTTGAGGCAGAAGTATTACAGGTCAGACATGCTCCGAAGCAAATCGCAACCGAAACTGGATGGGATGCTTTTGGAAGAATTCCTCAAATTCCAGAGGTTGACGCAGAGTATCGTCTGTTGTTGAATCTAGGACATCAGGATGCTCCATTGATGGAATTAACCCCGGTAGAGTCCGGAATGACCGTGCTTGGAGGTAGTAGTGATTATCTAGTTTTGGCAAGTGAATTCGAGCGTAAAGTAGGTGACTTGATTCAGTTTTATCCGAATTACTGGAGTCTACTCTCCTTGATGACCTCGCCGTATGTAAAAAAGATTTACCAAACATGAATAATTGGTTAAAAGAAATTTGATTGATTGACAGTCAAAATGCGGTATGCTATGATAAAAATGAAAACATACTAAATGAGTAGGAAATCAAAACAGACTAAATTAGTCAAGATTAGAGGTGATTCTTTGGCACGGGGAGTAACCTTGAAGATTTCAACCCGAGGTGAATATGGAATTCGAATTATGCTGGATCTTGCCATTCATCAAGATGAGGGTCCGGTAGTCTTGAAAAGTATTGCGGAACGTCAAGCGCTTTCGGAATCATATTTGGAGCAGTTAATTTCGAGCTTGCGTAAGTCAGGTTTAGTAATCGGACACCGTGGGGCGCAAGGTGGCTACCAGTTAGCAAAGGATCCGGCTGAAATAAAAATTGGTGATATTTTAAGAGTTTTGGAAGGTCCAATTGCTCCAGTGAAATGTGTGAGTGAAGAAATTTCTGATAATTTTTGTTCTAATTCAGAGAAATGTGCTACTAAATTATTTTGGGAAAGATTGCGCGATAGCATTGTTAGTGTAATTGATTCGACTAGTTTAGCAGAGCTCGCGGCAAATTCGAAAAAGTTAAATCAAACTGATCCAATGTACTATATTTAAGTGTTGTTGAGAAGGGGTGTAATCTATGGAACGAATCTATCTCGATCATGCAGCAACTACCAGTCTAGATCCCAGAGTACTAGAGACTATGCTGCCATATCTGCAAGGTATATATGGTAATCCTTCGAGTATTCATGCTTTTGGGCGTGAGGCTAAAAAGGGAATTGAGGCAGCTCGGGCAAGTATTGCCAAGGAATTAGGTGCTGAAAGTCCGAGTGAGATCATTTTTACCGGTAGTGGTTCGGAGAGTGATAATTTAGCGATTAAAGGAGTTGCCCGTGCTTATCGGGAAAAGGGAAATCACATTATTACCTCGGCAATCGAACATCATGCGGTTTATGATACCTATGCTGCACTTGAAAAAGAAGGCTTCGAGATTACTTACCTTCCAGTAGATGAATTTGGGATGGTCGCTATGGAATCACTGTTAAATGCATTGCAGCCAAGTACCATTTTAGTCTCGATTATGCATGCCAATAACGAAGTGGGCACAGTACAGCCGATTGCAGAGTTTAGTAAACTTTTAAAGGAAAGAAAGATTCTTTTTCATACCGATGCGGTACAGAGTGTTGGAGTACTGCCAGTTAAGGTTAGTGAATTAGGGGTAGATTTACTGTCATTATCTGCACATAAGTTTTATGGTCCTAAAGGCGTGGGTGCTTTATATGTACGTAAAGGAGTAAAATTAGCACAGCAGATTCATGGTGGAGCCCAAGAACGCAACCGTCGCGCTGGCACTGAGAATGTGCCCGGAATTGTCGGGATGGCGCGCGCATTAGAATTGGCAAATCAGGAACGTATAGCTCATCAAGCTCATCTGACAGAGCTGCGTGATTATCTAATTGAGTCGCTGATGACCAAGATTCCGGAGACGCGTCTGAACGGTCATCCTACGGAGCGATTGCCAGGTAATGCTAATTTATGTTTTCGGTATATCGAAGGCGAAGCACTTTTGTTGAATCTCGATCTAAAAGGAATCGCTGGCTCAAGTGGTTCGGCTTGTACCTCAGGTTCGCTTGATCCTTCACATGTTTTACTGGCAATGGGACTGAGTCACGAGATTGCGCATGGTTCACTCCGATTATCCCTAGGAAAAGCAACCACTAAAGCAGAGATTGATTATGTAATTGAAGTCTTACCAGAGATTGTGAATAAATTGCGGGCAATGTCCCCGCTCTATGAATTTGCAGGAGAGGAGCAGTCATTATGTACAGCGAAAAAGTAATGGATCATTTTGAAAATCCCCGTAATGTAGGTGAACTGGAGACCGCTAATGGTGTTGGTGAGGTCGGTAATGCCAAATGTGGTGATATTATGCGGGTTTACCTGCAAATCAAGGATGGTCGGATTCTGGATGCTAAATTTAAAACTTTTGGTTGTGGTGCGGCAATCGCTACCAGCAGTATGGTAACGGAGATGGTGAAAGGAAAAACAATCGCAGAAGCTCTGGAGATTACCAATCAAGCTGTGGCGGATGCTTTGGACGGACTTCCCTCAGTCAAGATGCATTGTTCTAATTTAGCGGCAGATGCTATGCATAGAGCAATTTTAGATTATCAAGCCAAACAGCAGGTGAAGTAATGGCACGGGTAATCATGGCAATGAGTGGTGGGGTTGACAGCTCAGTTGGTGCTGCTTTGCTTTTAGAGCAAGGCTATGAAGTGATTGGCGTCACCATGCAGCTCTGGGCTTCAGACCTTCCCTATGGAATGGATTTGGAGGGGGGCTGTTGTTCGTTGGGAGCAGTGGAAGATGCTCGGGCAGTTGCAAACAAGTTGGGAATCCCATACTATGTTCTCAATCTGTCAGCCCCTTTTCGTGCTCAAGTAATTTACTATTTTGTTAAAGAATATTTAGCGGGAAAAACTCCTAATCCATGTATAGTTTGTAATCAGCGCTTGAAATTTAATGATTTGATTGACAAGGCAAAGTCACTTGAGGCGGACTATATTGCGACTGGGCATTATGTACAGCGTTCTTTTGATGAGCAGAGTGGTAGATGGCTGTTGACTAAAGGACTTGATGCGACTAAAGATCAGAGTTATGTCTTGTATGGAATGACCCAGAGTCAATTAGCGCAGAGTCTCTTTCCGGTTGGAGGATATAGCAAAAGAGAGATTCGTGAAAAAGCTGTTCAATTGGGATTAGAGGTGGCAAATAAACCAGACAGTCAGGAGATCTGTTTTGTTCCGGATCAGGACTATGCTAGATTTATTCAAGAATATGTTCCGGGTCAGATTCGACCAGGGCAGATTGTTGATACTAGTGGTAAGGTCTTGGGTGAACATGCGGGAATTATCCATTATACCGTCGGACAACGTAAAGGTTTGGGAATTGCCGCTCCAGAGCCACTTTATGTGGTAGCAATTGATTCGGAAAAAGATCAGGTAGTGGTCGGTAAGGCAACTGAGGTCTTTTTTGGAGGTTTAATCACAGAAACTTTAAATTGGATTGCGTTTGAGTCTTTAGAAACCGAGTTGCTGGTCGAGGTGAAGATTCGTTATGCCGCTAAACCAGTTTTAGCAGTTATTAAACCTTTAGTAAATGGTACAGTTAGGGTGGTTTTTAATGAACCACAACGAGCTGTTACTCCTGGACAAGCAGTTGTTTTTTATCAAGGTGAGGTTGTCTTGGGTGGAGGAATAATTCGTGAGAGTTTGGGAGTAAACTACTAAATCGACAAGTAAGATCCAGCTCATTTATGATTAATCTAATTGATTTGGGAGATAATAAGCTTAGGAATAATCATAAGTGAGGTGAGAGAATGAATAAGTTATTCCGTAATCTAATCACCGGAAGTCTTATTGGAGTTGCGGTAGGAGTATCCATGGCGCTGATGAATAAAAGGCAAGGCAGTATTAGAGTTGATGAGAATTTATCGGATACAGTGGAAGAAAAAACTCGCGGGATGATTCGCATGGTACGTGATAATACTAAAAATTTCACTAGAAACGTGAAAGAAAATTCTGAGGCTTTTTCGAAACGATTAGCCCGTCGTCTTTCGTAATTTGTATACTTTCCCTGAGATAATAGAAGATCTTTATTACAAAGTATCTAAGCGCACTTGGTGCGCTTTTTTTATCGAGTATGAAAATGAGGAAGCCTGAAGAGAAAGGAAGCTTTAGAATGGCTTGCTTAACCAAAAAACAGCTTTGGTTTTTAGGGGTGCTTGTGTTATGTGTCTTTTTGATCTGGTATGTAGGACGACGAATTATAGCTCCTTTTGTGTTAGCTTTTCTGCTTGCCTATGCGATTAATCCCTTGGTGGCATTTCTTGAGAGTAAGGGAGCACGACGGAACTGGGCGATTTTAAGTGTCTATATGCTGATTCTGGTCTTGCTGGGGCTACTCTTAGAATTATTGGTGCCACGGTTGCTCAGTGAATTTTCTGGAATCTTAGAAATTTTCCCACAAATCTTGGTGAAGATGCAGAAATTCCAGACGGAGTTTGCTCATCTTTTAGAAACCTGGCATTTACCGTTTAATTCACAAGTTTTGGTGGGCGAGTTGGGTCAACGTACTTGGTTGCTGCTGCGTGCTTGGCTGTTACAATTGAGTGAAGCATTAGTAAAACTCTTCTCAGAATCCATTCTCTATCTTTTAACACCATTGTTAGCTTATTATTTTAGTCTGGATTATCCAAAAATGAAAGCGAATGCATATCAATGGATTCAGAGTAATTTCGGAAGGCATTGGAGTAAAACTTTTGAAGAAATTGATCAGGTATTTCGTATTTATATTCGGGGACAGATATTGGATACAACAATTGTAGGAATCTTAATTAGTATTGGTTTGATGATGTTAGGATTTGATTCGGCTTTTCTATTAGGCTTGTTAGCTGGGATTTTTAATTTGATTCCTTACTTTGGATCATTATTAGGTGCCTTGCCAGCAATTGTACTGGCTTTGATGCAATCACCCGTACGCGCGCTTTATGTTGGAGTATTATTCTTATTGGTGAATCAGTTTGAAGCACTTTTTCTTGCCCCACGGATTATTGGAGGGAATTTAGGAATTCATCCGATTATTGTACTCTATCTGATTTTAATCGGCGGGAGTAGTTTTGGTTTGATTGGAATGATCTGTGCAGTACCATTGGGGGCAATTATAATTATAATTATAAGAAGTTTATACAACCTGTGTTTTTTAAATCATGATTTTGATTAAACTATATAATTATATTATTTTAAATATATAAACAATAAAGAAAATTTGGTTCAGAAAGTAGAGAATATTTTTTATATATTTTTATTTTTTTGCAGGAAATAAAATGGAAAGTGCGAATCTAATTACTTAGTAGGATTTTTATTGCCATCTTTAAAACACCTAAAGATGCAGTTTAATCTTGTTTTTTAACTGAAAATCTTTTCTTTTATTGCATCATGCCGGATTGTTTAGTGTGGTAAAGATTTTTACAGTAGAATATTTGAATATGTAATTAATTGTTATCTATATATTTTCCGGTAAAGATCTTTCATTTTAACGAGTGAAAAGATCA
>JBFYZC010000135.1:0-7526 GCA_041309705.1 Bacillota bacterium
CCCTTGATAACTCTCACCCAAATCGAGACTTTCGACCACCGCCTTTGACGTCCCCCAGAGCAGTCGCTGCAGATAATCCGATTCACGCTGGTTCTGAATCTCGATAATAATCTGTCTCCCCTGTGAATCTTTACATTTCAGATCAACCCGATTAAACTTGCGTTCCTCAGCCTCTTGATTACTCTCACTCTCCAAGAGTTCCAGAATCGTGATCTGCTCCTTCAAGAGATTCGTCAGAAATGCCTCCAACACATCGAAGTTTGCCTTATTACGTAAGATATATTTCATCGCCCAGTCAAATCGGACTAATTTTTTGGTTTTTATCGTCATACTCTCGCCTCCCAGACTTCTTCGGGTCTATTTTACCATAAAAAACAAAATTTATCTAGCTGAGTGGAGATTAATAACTTATCGAGGCAGATTATCATTTTTAAATTCTCGCTTTTCCTTGGTAAACAACGCCATCAGTATTAAATGTCAAATTAAAGACCATATCATGAACGCTTGACTTGATTCGTTCTCCCAGTCGCAGACATTTCTCAATCTCGTAATTCGGAATTTCAATATTCCCTAATTTACTGGCATTGATGATCCGAACCCCAGCACCCGTAGTCACATTATCAAGTACCAGCCTTCCCAAGTCACTTTTTAGTATCTAAGTAAAACATAAGGGCTGTATTTTTCTTTCTTCACTCGAATAATTGTAAGATTATTTGAAATAAAAGCTGGCTGAAAATCTTCTGGAACAATAACTGCTTTACTAGTAGTCCCCTTTGTTGTCATAATAATATCACCAGCTTGAATATCATACTTACCATACCAATTGACATTTTTATCACGAATACGTTCTTCCTCTTCATAAAGAAGCATCTCATCCTGAATATTCTTGACATTGAGAAAGTAATGTGTAGCGTTTTTCTTAAGTACTTCAAGATCGCTTGGTGCTACCTGCACTCCTGACAATATTTCTGCAATTTCTTTCAAAATAATCGAATTACTCAACTGCTGCTCGATTAATTGAGCATTCAGATAATACGAGGCATTTAAGTTATAATCATTTTTTTCTAGTGTTTCTCGATCAATCATTGTTGAGAAGTGTTCCTCTTCTCTTTGGTTTTGATAAACACTAATAATTCTAAAAATTTCTTGATGCGTTAAACTGTTCTGTCTTCTATTTTTTCTAATATAATGTTCAGAAGCATCAATGATCAACACTTTGTTCTTCATCGTTTCTGGCTTCTGCTTATTAAATACCAGTAATGCTGTTGGGATAGCTACATAAGAATACATACTACTTGGCATCATTATTACAGCCTCAATTAAATCATCTTTAATGATCCCTTCTCGAATTTTCAAATCACTTGCTCGATTAAGACCTCCTGTTGAAATAGTTGTTATTGCTTTACCAGTAGGTTTTAGCTTATAAAGCGCAATCTGATAGTTTGCCCAATCAGCCGCGTTTTTTGATGGCAGACCATATTTATACAACGAATTTTCCTCAATCGTAACACTAAGGGCAAAAGGTGAATCCATTAGATAGGTGAAGCTATGGAATCATTTCTCAAATCCCTACTTAATAATTTATTATTTCGTGATATCTTTGGCAAGATTATTCCCGGCTTGCTCTTCCTTTATCTTTTTGTTTTGACCTTCGGCTGGGTACCAATCGAAAAATTCATTAAAAACGAACAAACTCTGCTAGTCATTAATAAAATCGAACATCTCGAAGAACAAAAAAAATTAATTAACTTAGTTAATCAAATTAACACTAACCTAAACAACACGAATATTATTAGCAAGTTTAATCTACTTAACGAAATTTTTTCTAAAAACATTTGGCTCATTATCTCGCTATCCTGGGCTATTGGTCTAAGCTTTGATGGTTTATCACTCTATTTGATCAAACTATTTTCAACCAATAAAGAAATTAATTTAACCCATCCTTGTAATAATGAAGGTCTTAACTGCAAATTTTCACAGGACTCCCAAAACGCTGATCATTCAAAACAGTGTCTTCTCGGTAAAGATCGCATCACTAATCAATATGAAATCTATTATGAATTTCTCTGTCTTAATCCCCAAAACCCGATCTCCGAAGAGTTGACTAGAAAATACACTATCGGTCATGGTTCCCTTAACTACCTAATCTGTCTCCTCTTAGGTTCATTACTAATTAATCTGCCAAAAAACTTCTCCAATAACCCCATCTTGCTTAACTTACTCAGTACATTCTTTATCCTCTTCTTCTCGGTAGGTTTCTGCTTGCTCTATAAAAATTTCAAAGAACGACAAGAGATTATTATGAAAAAATTTTATCGCTGTCAGTATAAAGAAGACAAATTTTAAACTTTTGCTTAATTGATAAACTATAAAAAATACGATATTGATTCCACCAAAAAAGACAGGGACTTTGCTTTCGCGTCACCTGTCTTTAAATTCAACTATATATACTACCTACTTCTTAAAAATCCCTAATGGTTTCCCCAGTGGTAGAAACTCACGCTCAAAATGTCGATTCAATACATTCGCAGCACAGCCGTAGAATCCAACTACCGAGACCAAAAGCTCACTCCAGCCTGCCACAATCGAACCTGCATGTATTCCAAATAAAGTGCTGGCAGTCAAGCCACCAAAAAGAAAGTTAATCAAGGTAAAAATTATCAACAAAACCTTATTCGTCTCCATCGAACCAACTGTCATAAAGAGTGTAAAGATCAGATAACCCAAAAAGGCAACTCCCAATTGCTTATCATCTGCCGCACCTGCCAATACTGTCCCAAAAACACCTGCTTTAATCATCCAGGACATCGCTACTGCCAGCCAGAAAAAGCCATACGCCCCAAATGCAGTCGCTCCAAAGACATTACCCTTCTTAAAATCATAAACACAGGCAAACAACTGTGCTATCGCCCCCAAAAAAATTGCCCAAGGGATCACCATTGAAACTCCCGTAGTCCAACCCAACTTAGATGTTGAAGCAACCAAAGTAATCATTGCTAACCCAAATAATCCTAATGCCGATGGATCAGCGGTGAAAATTTTTGTTTCATTCTGATTCACGTCAAAACTCCTCCTGTATGTTACACTTTTACCCATGTTAGATTACCATAAATTGGTGCTAAAATCCATTACAAAAAGATGAACATCCCCAGTTTAAATAATTAATTTCATCACTTGAACCATTGCTTAATTGATAAATAAATAAAAATACAATAAATATCTAAAAAAACAGAGACTTCGCAAAAAGTCCCTGTTCTCATCTACTTTCACCAGGTTAACCAGCCATAAGTTTTGTAATCATGTGGTGAAAAACGATAGTACTCTTCTAACAAGATCTCTCGTTTTAACATTCTCCTATACTTACGCTTAGTCATAGTTCGAATCCACTTGCATTCCGCAGCATAGAACCATTTGGTACTGCGATGATGCCGATAATCATCTAATTTTTCACGTCGTGGGTCACGATAATTCTTCGTAGTTTTATAAACTCTCTGGATTATTTTCTCATAATGCGCTAACTCCCAAATTTCCAGTTCTTGTTTTAAATCATCACACAAACAAATCCCTGGCACAAAACTACAGAATTTACCCTATATATATTTTCCGAAAGATCTAATTCATTTTATTTTCGTAAAAAATCCTTAGTACGCTGGATATTTTTACTCAATATAATAAAAGATCTTTACGTGAAATATTTAGGTAGATAGTTTCAGTACCTAGAGATCAACTATATACGGTGGCATCTCTTCACCCACCTTCGCTTAATATCTAACTTATCTTAATTATACCATTATTTACTAATTCAGACTAGATATTTTTATTCTGATCTTTACAGCATCTCATAAAGAAACTTTAGTTGAAGTCAATCTGAAACACTGCTACTTTGACTCCAAAATTTACTAAATCTGGTTCATCTGATTTCAATTTTTTATCGCCTAAGTATCTGTTCGAGCCTTCAGTTTGTTTTTCCATTCTAAGGAAGATTTCCATTCCTTTTTGCTTAGCTAATTTACCATTTCCCCAATTAATAATACGACCACCAAAATCCCATGCAAAACCATAAAATTCAAAAGGTTCTCCATTTAATTTATTTAACTCATCAATCGACGTACCAATGGTGATACCTTCTTGAGTTTTCCAATCTGTACCTTCTTTGCCAATAATCTTTACAAAATCAACTTTTTTTATATTATTTTTCTCATTCCATCCAAGCATAATTTCATTTTTCTCACCTTTAAAAACGAAGGTTCTGATTACTTCTTTAGTCCCTTCTTCTTCAAACTTTTTTTCTGTTGTAATATTTTTTTCTCCAAAAATATTTTTCAAATCTTCTTCTGTAGTTGAATTTGTAATCAAACCAACTCTTTCCCCTGGAACACACAGCCAATTGTTATCAACAACTGGTTCTAATTTTTTTTCATCAATTCGCTCAACAACATTTTTCTCCCGATTAACTGGTTGAAAAAACATAACCCCACAAAGAATAATTGCTACAAAAACTACCATTGAACCAATTACGATCATTTGTTTTTTAGTCATCAGATTATCACCTACACCCAATCATTTTTCAATAATTTTTTCAATTTCAACCTTACTATCTTTCGGAATTGCTATTCTTTTAAGCTCCTTAAAGCCAGTAACCAATTTCTCATCAGTTTCCGTAGCTTCTTCTTTTTCTCTCTCAAATACAACTAATGTGTCATTCGATATTCTTGAGATACATATATCACATCCAGAACCTGCATACCAAGAACTACAAGCCATAATTGTATTTTTAGGAAATTGCCCATCATTAGTAATTTCCAAAGAAACAGCATCTCCTATGATAGAAGCAATTTTTATTTCGTTTTTATGATTAACAATCACAGAAACATCAGTACAAGGAAATTCCATCCCATAACTCGCTTCCTTAGTATATTTAATGAATTTCCATTGAAGTACCGTTGTTTTCACAACTCCATTAGTAGTAACATTATTTTTTCCTAACGCCAATAAATTTTCACCAAAGATTAATACCACCAAAATAACAGTAATAATCAGAAAGTTTTTCTTACTAAATAAACATTTAAAATTCATTAATTAATCTCCTTTAAGCCCTTCCAAGTTTTAAAAAACAAATACCTCCCTTCTTTTTTTATAATATCATAAAATTATAAAATTTTAAATATATATTTACGAAAATAAAATCAATTAATCATTTTAAAATATATCTCATTGTAGTTGATTGATCTTCTGGTACAGCTCCGTTGGCTTACCCCGCTCCCAATCTTCATAAATCTCCTGTGAAAGCTCTGGTGATAATGGCAGAGTCTTTAATTTTTTCTCTTTAAAGACCCGATAGATCTCCCCGGCATACTTTTCACACAACCAACATTCCCCTGGAACCATAAAGGTCTCACGCATCTTTTGATAGATCTCTTTAAAATTATCAGTACGTAGATTCCCAAAGGAGAGATTCAGAAACTCACAGGGTTGTAAATCCCCTTTGGCATTCAGATAAAAACGGTCTGTCCCTCCCGCCGTACAACCAAACTGCTCTGGTGCTTCCTCAAGTACCTGTGCCGAGATCGCGGGATAATTACGATACTTGGGATGATGATTATACTTATGCACCAGATCCTTTAGTCTTTGTAAATCCTCTACTTCAAAGACTCCTGCTCCCTTTTCCAACCAGCCACCCGCTGCCTTGGGCTTAATCAACTGTACTAAGACTCCACCCCAATTCTTGGCTTGCTCCATCAGCTGCTCGAAATTACCATTATAAAAATCTTCCTTCGGTAAGCACGCATTAAAACTTACCGCTATCCCCACCTGATGACAGAGTTCCACCGCCTGACGCAGCCTCTCCCAAGCTTGCTCATCCCCCATGAATTGATTCAGCTTCGCTGGTTCAGTAGTATGAAGCGAGAACATAATCGAGGTTACTCCCAACTCTTTTAACTCTGCTAATCTCTCCAAAGTAATCCCATATCCCGTAGAGTTAATCCAGATCTCCGCGCGGGCATCGATTGCCTCACAGACCTGCTTTAAACGCTCATAAACCAAAAATGGCTCGCCTCCTTCGAGATTAAAGAAAGCTACTCCCATCTCCTGCAACTCTCGCACTGTTCTCACCAAGATCTCCAGCTCTAAATCCTTCCCCTGATCATACCTTTGGTAACAATGCGGACAATGATACGGGCAGGCAGATGTAATCGAGATCAAAGCAGTGGTGCAAGGAAGCTTTTCATCAAAGACCATAAACTTACGACAGGCGGTCGCAAAGCCTTTGCCCGGAAAACCAGGACAGTAGAGATCGATTCTGGTTCTCCCTTTGATCTTCACAAACTTATTATCTTGCATCTTTTTTAAGAAATAAAGCAAACGCCGTAAGAACATCACAAATTTTCTCATTCCCAGCCGCTTTTGCAGAAATTCCGGCAAAAACTTCAGAAATACCCAGAGCTCCAAACGAAAGATCAACCAAGCTTTCTCGAAACCAGTCACATTACTGCTCTGTGGTTTGATTCTCCCTAATAAATTCTGTTCTTGATACCATTGCACGGTTCGTCGAATTCCCTCTTCTAAGCTATATTGATTCGTGAATCCCAAGCTCTCTGCTGCCTTTTTGGTATCATATTCAATATTATCATAAAAGAGATTGACCCGTGCCCGTGTCAGCAAGGGCGGCTGTTTAATCTGTAACAGCGTATAAATTAACTCTAATGCCATTCCAATTGGATAAAAGAGCCATTTTGGAGCATTCCGGGGCTTCTTCAAACCTGCCGCTTCACAAAAGATGCGATAAATCAAATCCATCGACTCTGCCTGTTGATTACCAATGATGAAACTCTGAATCCCCGAGAGTCGTTTCTGATCAGCCAGATAATACGCCCGTGCTAAATCCTGGACATAGATCACATGAAACTTATTCTCTTTCGAACCCGGCAAAAAAGGCATCCCGCTCGCTACTGTTCGTAAATACTCATAAAAACCAGTATTAAACTCACGTTCTCCATAGACCCAGACTGGCTCCAGAATCGTCAGATTCAAACCAGTCTCCTGTGCATAACTGATCGCAATCTGCTTGGCTTGAGCTTTGGTATCACGATAAGCATTCATCTTGGAAGGAAAAAGTTTATCCCAGAAATAATGATAATGCGAATCTAGCGGTGAATTTTCATTCTTTAACTCCCGACTATCCTCTTCCCCATAAACCGAGACGGAAGCAGTGATGATCACATCTTGAATCTGATTTGCCACACATGCCTGTAGTACCTTCAAAGTTCCCATCACATTGATTTCATAAAATTCTTCCGCACTACCCCAATCATGCGCATAGGCTGCCAGATGAATTACCCGCTCATAACCTTGAAAGGCGCGTACCAGACTATCATAATCACAAAGATCGCCTTCAACCAATTGCACTGGCAATCCTGCAAGATTAGCCCGGTTACTCTCAGGACGTACCAGACAACCAACCTTCACCCCATGTTCACAAAAGAGTCTTGCCACCTGACTACCAATAAACACCGAGATCGGAAGAG
>JBFYZC010000136.1:0-6396 GCA_041309705.1 Bacillota bacterium
TCTGATAAGAGTGCCAAAACTCCTTTTTCACCCAATTCAGCCAGTTTACGAAAATCAGTAACCCGCCCATCTACTGGGGTATGATCAAATTTAAAATCAGCAGTATGTACTAAAATTCCAATCGGGGTATGGATTGCCAGTGCTACTACATCGGCAATACTGTGATTAACATGAATAAACTCTACCAAAAAATTCCCAATTTTAATTTGGTCCCCGGCTTTAACACAATTCATCACAATCTCACGTGCCATATTATGCTCTTCAAATTTACCTTTAGCCAGTCCCAAAGTTAATTTCGTTCCATAAATTGGAACATTAATCTGTTTGAGGATATATGGTAATGCTCCAATATGATCCTCATGTCCATGGGTTAAAATAATTCCTTTAACCCGCTCACGATTATCCAGTAAATAAGAGATATCCGGAATTACCAAATCAATTCCTAACATATCCTCATCAGGGAACATCAAGCCCGCGTCGATTACAATAATTTCTTTATTATACTCGATCACCGTCATGTTTTTACCAATTTCCCCTACCCCACCTAAGGGAACAACCATCATTCGATCTTGTTTATTGCCATTAAAACAGCCCAATAAAAATTACACCTCCTGTTGTGCTTGTCAAAACGGGTGGTTCATCAATCACCAGAAAACTGAGCTCCGCTCAACTTGTCACCTCAGTTCTCATAGAATGTATGCCAATACGAATTGTCGCCGCACTATATATTAAATATATTATACCTAATCTTTTCAGAGTTCACAAGCAAAACCCTTGAAATAATTATTAAAATCAAGCGTATATTTTTTAATTTGATTAGTAAAAATAAAAACTACGATCTTAAAAATCTATCATCGTAGTTCACATAACTTATATAAGATAAACTGAAACTCCACGCGACTGAAGTCGGTGGGTTCTAACGTACTTTCCAACTTCTGTGCAAACACGAATGTTTACACCACTAATTGGCTTCCGCTAGACTTTTACTGCCAAGGATAGCATTCTACCCATTAGCGACAGTATACGCCCGTTTCAAGACGCTTTATAATTATATTCTAAATTGACAATTTTTGCAAGAGGCGACTTTCATCCCAGTGACTAAAGTCATTGGCTTTCAGTCGTGAGAACATCGTAAATATCAAAAATTATAATTTAATCCAAGGAGGACGAAATGAACCAAATAATCACTGAGCACTATTCAGAATGTTCAAACTATGAAGCCATTGAAACTAATCAAGAATTAGAGCTGATTTATAACACCTTAGAAAGTGAATCAGAAATCGATTGTGATTCATGTCTGCACTATAATAATGGTTGTCAAATATTTAAACAGCAAAATCCTGTCTAAATCATCAAACTATATATTTTCAGAAAGATCTAATTCACTTTAACTTCGCAAAAAATCCTTAATACTAGCTATGCTTTCCAAAAGATCTAAGTTATTTTATCTTAGTGAAAAATTCTTAGTGCTCTGGATATTTTCACTTGATAAAATAAAAGATCTTTATTGGAAACTATATTGATCTTTTTGCTCAATATAATGAAAGATCTTTACCGAAAAATATTTACTCTATTTAATGATTCGGCTGCTGTCTAACTAATTGAGAGGCTTCGATCACTACAATCAAGGCATCAGCTCGTACCTGACGTTCTTCACAAGAAACTTTTGTAAAGATCTCACCCTCAAGACTTACTGCATATTTACCTTTCAGTTTGGTTAAGGCAATCGCTATCGTATCTGCCATACATCGTTCGCAACTGCAATATTCCGGATTTGCCTTTAAATATTCCTGACAAACCTCAGTTACGACATCTTCCATATAATTCTTTAAGCCCATGCCATTCACCTCAAATTATATTTATTATCTCATCTTGATTCTAAAATTTCCCTCATAATCTTTATCGGCGGATCTTGTTCAAACCATAAGCGAAAACTTTCAATTCCTTGATATAACAAAAGTGATAATCCAGAAAGCACCCTGCATCCGACAGCAGTTGCTTCACGACAAAGTCTGGTTTCAGTTTGATGATAGACTAAATCATAAACAAAATGACGTGGCTGTAAATACTTCACTGGCACAATCGAAACTTCATGCTCCAAACCAACTGAGGTTGAATTAATAATTAGATCAACCTGATCCCAAGCAATTTGCGCTAGTTCGGTAAGCGAAACCAATTCTGCTTCAAAGCCAGTGTCCTGACGCAATTTTTCCTGCAAAGACTTGGCTTTTTCCAGATTACGATTCACAATCACTAAATTATTAATATTACTATTCACCAAAGCATAGACTGCCGCGACCGCTGCACCTCCTGCTCCAAAAAGAACTACGTTCTTACCAGCTGGTTCAAATTCACCTGCTTCACGCAACGAACTGATTAAACCAATTCCATCAGTACTGGCACCATAAAGCCTCTCCTGACGATGAATCAAAGTATTGACCGAACCACTTTGTACTGCATCTCCCAGCAATTCATCTACCAAACCTGCTACTGCTTGTTTATGAGGAATTGTCACATTAGCACCAACAAAATTCAACGCCCGCAAACCATTAACTGCGGTTGTCAGATCAGCCGGAGCTACTTTACAGGGCAGATAAACCGCGTTAATCCCCAAATGCTGCAAAGCTGCGTTTTGCATCGCCGGTGATAGGCTATGTGAGACTGGATCACCTAAAATTGCTAACAAAGAAGTTTTTCCATTTAGCTTTAATGTATTCATATTTAATAAAATTCGCTCTAACAGGAAAAATTTCCTGCTTGTATAAGAAAAAAACACCCACCATTCTTAACTGGTAGATGTTATTAAACGATATAAATAGCTTTTATCATCAGCCACGTTTAAAAATTCTCACTCCAAAAGGAGGAATTTCTGGATAATTAAGATTTGAAAGACTGCAATTCAAGGCATAAACAGGTTCCCAGCCGGCATTCCAATCAGGAGACAATTGAATACAACGGCAATCATGACTCATGTTGAAACAGATCAAAAACTGTTCTTTCTTTCCGGTACGTACAAAACCATAAATTTCATTGCCAACATGCAAATCATAATAACCACCATCTTGCAATGCCTGATGTTGCTGTCGCAAAGCAGTTAACTGTTTGGTTGCATTAAAAAGTATTTGATTCTGATTTTTACTCTCCCATGGCATTGTTCTGCGACATTCAGGATCTTTCTCACCAGTTAAACCAAGCTCGTCACCATAATAGAGCGCCGGAATTCCCGGATAGGTGAACTGGAAGACCAGAGCTGCCAAGAGTTTTCGTTGGTCGCCACCACAAACATTTGAGAAACGTGGAGTATCATGACTGCTCAAAAGATTATACGCTGCAACAATAAACTCCCAAGGTAAATTATGTCTTAATCCTGCCAATTCACCCCGAAATTGCTCGGCATTAATACAACCATGCGCAAAATAACGCACCACTGCTTCACGCCAACGGTAATTCATCACTGCATCACAAGTATCCCCTTGCAGCCAAGCATGTGAATCATCCCAGATCTCACCAACAATAAAGGCTTCATGATTAATTGACTTCACCAACTTACGGAACACACGCCAAAATTCCATAATTACTTCATTGGGCACATCCAAACGCCAGCCATCAATTCCCAAACTAGTCCAGAAAGAGACTACTCGCAACAGATAACGCGCTACTTCTGGATTATGATGATTCAGTTTTGGCAACGAACCAAAATTCCACCAACATTCATAGTTAGGATTATGACCTTGAACGATCGGGAAGTTACGACAATGATACCATTCTTTAAATCTCGATTCAGCACCACGTTTCAAAAGATCTTGAAACGCCCAGAAAGAATCACCGGTGTGATTAAAGACTCCATCAATAATAATTTTCATTCCTGCCTGATGTAATTCCTGGACTAACTTTTTAAAGATCCAGATGTCGCCAAATTCTGGTGCAATTTTCAAATAATCACGGGTATCATATTTGTGATTTGATGGTGCATCAAAAATTGGATTAAGATACAACGCTGTTACACCAAGTTCTTTCAGATATGGAATTTTATTAATAATTCCTTGCAGATCACCCCCGAAAAAATTGAAATTTTCCGGTTCCGAATTCCAAGTTACCTTATGCAATGGGTCATTTTTGGGATCGCCATTACAAAAACGATCAGGAAAAATCTGATAGAAAATTTGATGTGACGCCCATTTTGGCGGCTGTGCGGGAACGAACGATTGCAAATTGGATCTAAACTTATTTACAGCTCCCGATTGAAACACAAAACCACCTCATTTCTTCAATCTTAATTTTAATCAAAATTCAATTCCTGTTTCATGATATTACAACTTTACCTTGATATACTTTTTAATATATTTCCTAAAAAATCTAATTTATTTTACCTTCGTGAAAAATCCTTAGTGCTTTGGATATTTTCACTCGGCAAAATAAAAGATCTTTATAAGAAAATATATAGCATAGCAAATGTAAATTTTATCAGCTCATAAATTTAACAGTATCTTAACTTATTGCATCTATATCTTACTTTAATCTTAATCATACAACAAGCAGTAACTTGGAGGAAATAAAGGATAATTTTATCCTTCCAAAAAAACAGTTTCAATGCAGATAAAATAGCAATTCCGAATGCAATTTATATTGATTTAAAGCTTGTTCTGAGCGCGAATACTCTCCTGCTAACTTTAGAATATAACGTTCTGGTTTTATAAAACTATATCCCAGAGTAATCTCTTCTTGCAACACAGTGTAATTCTGTCTACGCCATTTAAAATTAAATTGATGAGGTAATGCTACCTGAGCCAGAAAAATTTCCATGCCCCAGACTGGTCGAGTCGCAGTGGTTTTCAAACACTCAGTGCCCAGATTAATTCGTCCACCATACTGCAAACGTGCTACAGGACGAAACTCCCAGCCAAAATTTAATAAATTTCGCCACCACTCAGTAGCCATTCCTGATGCTTCGATCCCATAGAAAAATAGATTTGCTGCCTCAGTCTTCTCCATCCGCCAACTTCCCTGATAAGTATCGCGCAGCAATGCAATTGGCTTTTGGCTCGTTTCACGTTGTAGCGCAAGTTGTAACTCCATCCACCATGGTTCAAACCATTGAAATTTTCCTGAGCAACCCAGATGATAATTGAGAGTATCTTTGGTAAGATTATTAATACCATCATCACGCCAGAAAAACTCAATTTTTTCTCCTGATTCAGACCGATAACCCAGTTGTAACTCCTCTTGATGCTGACGCGTTAGCAACTCTGGTTGTTCATGCCAAAGATGTAGTGCTTGTTGCAATTTCAACTGATATTCTGGCACAGGGGTAATACTCAAATTCCAATTCAACAGATGATCCAGCAGATATTCCGCGGAGTTGCTTTGAGTAGTAGCATTTAATTTAAGAGTTTGATCCAGACTAAACCAGGGAACTGTATTCAGCCTTAACTCAGAGTGGGCAAAGAGCTTTTGTAAATTTTGTGCCGCATCATAAACAGCACCACTCTTTAATTGCCAGCGTGTCTCTTCTAATGAAGCATAACTACTCTGAAAATTAATCCCCCAAAGATTCCGCGTGCTTTCGATGAGATTCTCTTCATTCCAAAAATCCGTCTGCAAGTGCCATTTAGGTTGCTGATAATCAAGTGAAATCAGATTACTCATCCGTTCACTCAACTCCAGCAGATTAGAGTAGGAATATTGGTGTTTAAAATTAAATCCACCCCAAGACCAGTGTTGCCGCCATCCCAAACCAGTCTCCAGAGTCTCTCCAGACAGCTCAGGTTCGAGCTCTGAATTAATACGGGTACTATTCTGCCACCAGTTCACTTCATAAGCTGAGTGCTGAATTCCAAAATTAAGCTTCTCGCCCCGTAATGGAAGTTTAGTGGCAGTCTCGGTAGCAGTGATCACTTCAACCAGTGAATGCAGAATATAATTATTAGTTTGATAGCGTAAATAGTCCCGCAACTTATTTTCTGGAAGTGAATTTAACTGTTCTTGCCTTAAATAGTCTGGGGTCACTGTTTGATACTCCACTTGATGCTTGAATGATTCAGTTTCCTTGACAGCAGTTGCTCGAAGTGCTGCCCCATTTAAAGCTTTGCGCCCCAAAACCTTCACTTCATCCAATTTCAAACTCTGCGCACCAGTTGCCCCAGTTAAAGAAATTTTCACTGCTTGTAATGCATTTAGCTTCCAAGCTTGCCGTGGTAAATCAAAACGATATTCATGCCACGCTCCATCAGTAATTAAAGCAACCTCTTTGAAAAAAACTTCCTGACTCTGATTTAAAAGATGCAAACCCAAGTTTACTGGTGCTTGAGCTACTGCTTGAAACGAAATACTCTGATACTCACTCAGATCCACTGAATTGCTAAAATGATAAGTTAATGCTGCCGCTCCTCCAGTTGC
>JBFYZC010000137.1:0-7932 GCA_041309705.1 Bacillota bacterium
AATAAGAGATCTTTATTGTAAAGTATATTGTTCTTTTCACTCGATAAAATAAAAGATCTTTGTTGTAAAGTATATAGTTGGTAGCTACTTACCACTAATAATATCTAGAGATAGTTGAAATTAATGGCAGGCGATTTTGACCCGAATTCGCTGTTTTTATTCAATTATTTCAAAATAACTTCGAATTTCATTGCATTATGACTGTTTTAATAAATTTTTTTCAATTTGAATTAATCTTTTACAGCAGGATTTGGAGTGGAGAAACCAGAAATAGGTAGATAAATGTTAGTGACTCGAAAGGGGCTTTGCAATTGAGAATTGTTTTTTTTACTAATGCTTATGAGCCAATCATTAACGGAGTGGTGACTACAGTTCGTCTTTTTTATGAAGAGCTAATTAAACAAGGACATCAAGTACTGATTTTTGCTCCAGCTCATCGAGATTGGTATGAAGATGATAAAAATATTTATCGATTTCCGGCTCTTAATCTGTCTAAAAAAATATATTTTCCAATTGCAATTCCATATTATCAAGGGTTGACTTCTTTATTACGCGAATTTAAACCAGATGTTATTCATGCCCATCATCCTTTTGTTTTGGGTAGAGTTGGTTTGCGACAAGCTAAAAAACTCAAAATTCCAATTGTTTATACATTTCATACCCAATATGAGCTCTATTCTCATTACTTTCCTTTACCAGATAAAGTGGTACGTTATTTGGGTCGAACCTTAGTGACCAATTATTGTAATCAAATGAATTCAGTAACAACTCCAACGAAGTCGATGACTAAATTGTTAGAAAGATATAAAATTAAAAGCAAGATATTATCTTTGATTAACCCTTTAGATTTTAAAAAATTTGTTAATGGGAATCGAAATATAATTCGTGAGCAGTATCAAATCAACGATGATTTTTTGTTGCTTTACGTTGGAAGACTTAGTAAAGAAAAAAATTTAGAGATGCTCTTAAAAGCATTCGCCATACTATTGAAAAAAGGAGATAAAAAATTAAACTTATTTTTGGTGGGAGGCGGTCCTGCAGAGAAAGAGTTAAAAATATTAGCAAATAACTTGGGAATTGAGCGACGGGTAATCTTTGTTGGAATGGTGTCTTATGAAGAAGTTGCTAATTATTATGCAGCAGCGGATTTGTTTGTAATGCCTTCAATAACGGAAACCTTTGGAATTGTTACTGCCGAAGCACAGGCAGCAGGATTGCCTGTAGTAGCAGTGGATGCGGATGGAAATAATGAGGTTGTTTGTTCTGGAGTAACAGGATTATTAACAGAGAATCATTCAGAGCATTTTGCAAATACAATTGATAGTTTATTAAATGATCATGTTAAAATGGTTCATATGTCAAAATCAGCTAAACAGAGAGCTGAGAATTTTGCAGTTGAAAGGGTAGTTCTAAAATTATTGGCGATATATCAAGAAGTAATTAAGAGTAAATAGAATAATCAATTTTTTATTGAGGTAATTATAAATGCGACCATCTAAGGAAGAATATTATTTAAACATTGCAACCCAGGTGGCGGAGCGTGGCACATGTTTACGACGGCGTTTTGGGGCAGTGATTGTCAAAGATGATCAGATTATCAGTACTGGCTATGTTGGTGCACCACGGGGTACAATCAACTGTTCTGATTTGAATTACTGTCCACGTGAAGCGGCTCAGATTCCACCCGGTGAGCGTTATGAGCTCTGTCGTTCAGTTCATGCAGAGGCTAATGCAATTATTCATGCCGAAAGATTACAAATGATTGGCTCGACCTTATATTTGGCTTGTGTTGATGCTAAAACTGCTGTTTTCACTCCGGATACTCGTCCTTGCAAGATGTGTACCCGTTTGATTATTAATGCTGGAATTGCTAGGGTAGTGGTACGGCAGCAGTTGAATCAGGCAAAAGATTACTTGGTAGATGATTGGATTACCGAAGAGAATTTAATTTTGTCTGATTTATCAGGGTATTAGTTTTTGCGATTGGTATTTTGTATTCATTGCTTTTGAAGCAGGAGTTTCTTTTACTACTTGCGAATTTTTTTTAAAGTAAATTTTGATTTGGAAGGAGAATTTTCTTTGAGTTATACAATTACTTTAATTCCAGGCGATGGAACTGGTCCAGAACTAGCTACTGCCGCCCGTCGAGTGATTGATGCGACTGGCGTGAAAATTAATTGGGAGATTCAAGATGCTGGAGTGGATGTACTGGAGAAATACGGTACACCTTTGCCAGAACAAGTTTTAGAGTCAATTCGTCGTAATAAAGTGGCTTTAAAAGGACCGATTACGACACCAATCGGTACTGGATTTCGCAGCGTAAATGTAGCATTGCGTCATGCTTTAGATCTTTATGCTTGCGTGAGACCATGCAAATCTTATCCTGGAGTGCGTTCGCGTTATCAGGATATTGATCTGGTAATAGTTCGTGAGAATAGTGAGGATCTATATGCCGGGGTAGAGTTTGATCTGAATTCTATTGAAGCCAAACAGATTATTAGTATGGCTCAAGGTAAGATTCGCGAAGATGCCGCAATCTCAATCAAACCACTTTCAATTACTGGCTGTCGCCGTATTGTGAAACATGCTTTTGAATATGCCGCAACCAATCAAAGAAAGAAAGTAACCGCAGTTGCCAAAGCTAATATTATGAAGTTTACCGATGGGCTCTTCTATCATGTGGCTCGGGAAGTTGCTAAAGAGTATGAAGGAAAGATTGCTTACGAAGAGGTTTTGGTTGATGCGATGTGTATGCAATTGGTACAACGACCAGAAGCTTTTGATGTGATGGTGATGCCAAATCTATATGGAGATATTCTTTCGGATCTTTGTGCAGGATTGGTTGGTGGTTTGGGAGTGGCTCCGGGAGCAAATATTGGTGATGGAGTGGCTTTGTTTGAACCAACACATGGTTCAGCACCTAAATACAAAGGTCAGAACAAGGTGAATCCTACTGCCTTGATTCTTTCGGGAGTCTTAATGTTAAAACACCTTGGCGAGCAGGAAGCAGCTTTGAAATTAGAACAAGCAGTGGCTAGAGTAGTCGCGGCAGGAAAGAATGTTACTTATGATATGAAATTAGATCGCAATGACCCGACTGCAGTCGGAACAGCAGAGATGGCGAATGCGATTATTGATGAATTGCAGCGTTTGTAAAAGTTTAGAATTTGTGTTAACATAGGGCTATCTAATTTAGATAGTCTTATTTTTTTTGAGGTGAGTTTGATGAAGAATTTGTGGCTTTCGATTTGGCAAAGGAAAGAATTCAAAATTATATTAATAGTATTACTTTCATTGGTAATTTTAGAGGTTGGATTGAATGGCTGGGCACGTTCGGCTTTGTTAAAGTCATTAAGAAATAACTCTTCTGAAAAAGTGGTAATTAAAGCGAAGATTGCTTGGATGAGTATGTTTGATCTCTATTATGGGCGTGTTGATCATGTGAAACTGGAGGCGAAAAATTGTGTTATTAGTGGTCTTGAGCTTGAAGAGTTAACCCTTGAAAATCATGGTTTTCGTTATAATCTCCCGCACTTACTGCGTGAACAACGTTTGGAGATTTTGAAGTTACAAGCGACAAAGATCAAGGCGGCTATTTCCGAAACAGCTTTGAGTAATTATTTAGCGGTAAATTATCCACAATTTCAACCAGTTCTTAAAATTACTTTAGATAAAATTAGTTTAACTGGTGCGATAAATTTTTTAGGAAAAACAGTAGTAGTGAATTTAGAAGGAAAGATGGGGTTGGTTGGTGCCAAAACATTTCGTTTCTATCCCGAACAACTTTGGGTGGATGGACAGAGTGTGCCTGGAGATTTTGTGAAATTTATTGGTAATCAGATTCCTTTGGAATTCAGTATTATGTCAGACTTGCCTTTGACAATTACTGAGCTCTCTTTTAGAAATGGTGCGATTATGTTACTCTTGAAAGAAGAATAAGAATATGGTGAGGGTATAGTAAATGGCAAAACCAGTTTTTTTTCTCTCGACTTGTGAATTTTCTGGAGATATGCATGGTGCTGCTCTAATTGAAGCATTGCGAAAAATTCAGCCGCAAGCTGAGTTTTATGGAATTGGTGGTGCTAAAATGGCAGCAAGCGGAATGGAAGTAATAGCTGATCCTACCACCCAAAGTACAATTGGATTTGTTGAAGTATTAAAGAATATTAGAAAAATGAAAAGGTTACTCAATGAGGTAATTGGACTCTGGGAGAAACGCCGCCCCGATTTGGTAATTTGGCTGGATTCGGGTGGATTTAATCTTTTTCTCGCTAAAGCGGCTAAAGAATGCGGAATTCCAGTTGTTTGTATCTTTTCTCCTTCGGCATGGGCATATGCGCAAAATCGTGCAGTGAAACTTGCTGAAAGAGTAGATTTATTGCTGGCAGTCTTGCCCTTTGAAGCGGAGTTTTATCGTAAATTTGGTACTAAGGTGACTTATATTGGTCATCCGTTATTGGATCGTGTGCAAACAAATCGTGAGTCGGCTCTGGTACGACAAGATTTGGGAATAACCAATATCGAAAAGATGGTACTTTTGATGCCCGGAAGTCGTCAGCAAGAGATACAGAAAATGTTGCCTTTAATGCTTCATACAGTGCGAGAGTTAAGCCAATCTTACTCAATTAAATGGGTGCTTCCAGTAGCAGCGTCCATTAATCGAAATTGGCTGGAAGAGATGATTGCTGCAGCAGAAGTAAGAGTTACCTTGGTGCAGGAGGGGGTCTATAATTTGATGGCAGCGGCAGATGCTGCGGTAATTACTTCGGGAACTGCTACTTTAGAGGCGGGAATTTTAGGTTTGCCAATGGTAGTTGTTTATCGAATTTCTTGGTTATCCTCTTTGATCTATCGTAGTTTGGAAGCAGATGAACATCGTGGTAAACCAGTGATGGTAGCTTTGCCGAATTTGATTATGCAACGTAAGTTTTTACCAGAATTATTACAGGAGCAATTAACTTATCAGAATCTTACTCTGGAATTACGAAAGATGATTGAAGATGAGCAAGAAAGTAAGTCTCTGCGCGACGAATTAGCTAAAATGCGTGAGCTAATTGGACCACCAGGGGTGATGGAACGTGCGGCGCAGCTGATCATGGAACTTTTAGATTCACATTAGAATTATTAAAGTAAATTGATTTCATGCACAAAATGTGGTATTTACCAATACAATACATACTAGATTTTGTATATAAAAATTAGAGTTATCTTTTTAGTGTAACCAGTAAATAAAAGCTTTACTTAGTGACAAAAAAGAATTATGATTAAAACAAAGCTGCTTTTATAAAGTGGTAGATACTTTTCGAAAGATCTAATTTGTTTTATTTTTACAAAAAATCCTTAGTACACTGGATGTTTTTGTTCGGTGTAATAAAAGATCTTTGTTGTAAAGTGTATAGTTAATTTGATTTATAAATTATAATTTTTATTTTTATATATTTATAAAATTATTATAATATTATTTGGAGGATTATATGAAATCAGAAGATAATAAGATTGCTTTAATAACCGATGGTGGTTGTGATTTTCCTGAATATACTAACGAGAACTGGTCGATTTATAAGTTGCCGCTGAAGATTATTTATCGTGATAAAGAGCACAATGACCATCAGATTAAGCTTGAAGAAATTTATGAGAATTTTGATAAAGAAGTGCCAAAGACAGCAATGGCTTCCATGGGAGAGACGGTTGAGCTATTTCAAAGTTTAAAAGAAAATGGTATCAAGCGTATTTTATCAGTGAATATCTCTAGTGGTTTGAGTGGTTGTTGCGAAATGATTAAAATGGTAAGTAAACAGTTTTCAGATATGAAGATTGAGGTTTTAGATTCAAAGAGTTTATCGATAGGATTAGGAATGTTGGTTAGAGAAGCAAATAAATTAATCGAACAGGGATTATCGCTTGAAGAAATAACGACACGCTTGGAAAATTGGCGTGATCGAATTAAACTGTATTTTAGTATCCCGAATCTGGAGTATCTGCGTCAGGGTGGCAGAATTGGTTTGGTGGCAAGTACGATTAGTGGGATGTTGAATATTAAGCCGATTATCTCAGTAAATGAAGATGGAAAATATTATACCTACGATAAAGTGCGTGGCTGGCAGAATTCATTAAAACGTTTGGTCGAGATCGCTACGAAAATGTCTGAAAATACTAAGGTTAATATTGCGGTAATGCATGCTGCTGCAAGAGAAGAAGCATTGATGTTGAGTGAAATTTTAACCAAATTACCTAATGTAAAAGAAGTTTTTATTGGTCAGATTGGAGCAAGTTTAGGGGTTCATTCTGGTCCTGGATTAGTTGGAGTCGCAGTAGAGTTATTACCAGAAGGTTCTTGAGAAAAGAAGACTTGGCGTTTTGCCAAGTCTTTTATTTGAATTTTAAAGAGTTGATTTGTTGTGGTTTGCTTGTTCTTGCGATATTTTGTAGAGTTCCTTGGTAACCACGATGATTACATATAAAAGAACAAAAGCTAAATATTTTAGTTCGATTAAAGCGTTGCCGTTTAAAAATGGCATATAACTAAAGAGGCTAACAAAAGAGACTAAAAAAGCGAGATAATACTTTTTAGGAAAGTAAAAGGCGTAGATGATTGCTAAGACATCGGCCATAAAGAAGTAACGTTCATGCATTTTGGGTAAGCAGAACGGAATTATTAGTGAATAAAAGAATGCAATGGTAATGATAGTTTCCTGGTTGAATTTTTTAATATTTTTAGCCAAAAAGATAACTGAAGCAATAGTGATGCTGAAGGTCGCAATAATCCCAGGGGTTTTAAAATATTGAAGGTAGGAATTATTAATCCATTGATAAAGATTGGGTGCATTTAGGGTTAAAGCATAATCATAGTTTTTAGCTTGATTTAAATAGATATTAATAACATCCCAAAATGGTCTTCCGGCCATGTATGATGGAATCATGATAACAATACAAGTAAGTGGGATTAAGAGTAGGTGTTTCCATGAAAGCTTGTTTTTAATATAGAAAAGTAAGAAGATTGGTGCAACAAAGATCGCTTGTAATTTGAAGGAAAAACCTATTCCATAAAGAATGCACGCGAGGCTAGGGCGTTCTTGAAAGATACAATAAAGTGAGGCGATGACAAAAAAAGTATAGATGATATCGCATTGTCCCCAAAAAGCACCATTAATAATTACTGTTGGGGCAAGAAGAATTACTGCTAAACCAAAGAGGGGGATTAACATATTTTTATTTTTAAATTTTTCTTTGAAGAGAAGATAGACTAAAGATGCAGTTGAAATTTCAAAAATAATAGAAACGAATTTAATTGAGGTACTATAAGGAATGCTTTTGATGTAAGAAATGATTAACATAATATATAAGTAAGGCATATTATAGTCAGAAAAATTCATGGCAAGTGATTTGAACTTATTTTGATCAATAATTTTCATCCAAGGAAGTAAACAGGCATACATATCTCCAGAGATAAATGAGAGCATTGGTAATCTAAGTAAGATTGCTAAAACAATAATTGAAATTAGATAGAGGAAAAGTTCTAATTTGTTGTTTTTTAGTGAAGATAATGGGTTCATGTCTTTGAATAGTTTCTTCAATAAGATTCCTCCCCAAAAATATAGATATTAAATTGGTCTTTCGTTAGAACATTGATGCTCTTATCTAAACCATTTTTTTTATTATAACATAAGATGATTTCTGAGTATATAATCTTTCTCAAGGAACGGTTAAAATTTTACATTTTTTTACAAATAAAAATTACTTGACATGAGAAAATAGTTATGTTAAGATACTAAAGCTGCAACGACGAACCAAACTACTCAAAATAACAACCGAGAAAAAATGCAACAAAAGATAAAAAAGTAGTTGACAGATAGAAAATGATATGATAAACTACTAAAGCTGTGTGAGCGAGAGCTTTGAAAACAAGCAAAATCACATAGTGAAATGAAACAA
>JBFYZC010000138.1:0-3753 GCA_041309705.1 Bacillota bacterium
ACCATTATTACATTTCCTTTGATTTTTTGGGTAGTCGCGTATGCAGGCGATAAAATTCGTGCTTATAGTCATCGAGTTCAGGAGAGAATTGCTGATTTAACTTCAGTCTTACAAGAATCTATCTCGGGAATTCGAGTAGTAAAAGCGTTTGCGATGGAAAAATATGAAATTGGTCGTTTTAGTAAGGCCAATGAATCCAGTTTTAAGGCAGTAATGAAATCAAATCGTGCTATGTCTCTATTAACCCCGCTGGTAGAAATTTTATTTGTAATCGGAATGGCCTTGGTAATCTGGTATGGTGGGATGGAAGTGTTAAATGGACACTTAACTGAAGGTAAATTATTAGCTTTTTTTGGGTATATTGGGCTAGCAATGGCACCTTTAACGGGAGTTACTCATAATCTTAATTTAATTCAACAATCGCTAGCTGCGGCGGAACGAATTTTTGCAGTACTGGATGAAGCGCCAGAGATTATTGATGCACCAAATGCAATTGAGCTACCACGTTTGCAGGGTAAAGTAGAATTTTCTAAGCTGAGCTTTGGCTATCGTGAAGGACAACCTGTTTTGTCAGAGATTAATCTCCAAGTTAATCCTGGCGAAGTGATTGCTTTAGTTGGACCGAGTGGGGCGGGTAAAACCAGTCTGGTTAATCTGATTCCTCGTTTTTATGAGCCTAATTCAGGTCAAATCTTGCTGGATGGGCATGAGATTCGTCAGGTGAAAATTCATTCGCTGCGTTCGCAGATTGGTCTGGTACCGCAAGAATCAATGCTCTTTGGGGTCAGTATTCGTGAGAATATTGCCTATGGACGACCTGAGGCGAGTGAGGCGGAGATTATTGCGGCAGCCCAAGCAGCTAACGCGCATCAGTTTATTATGGAACTGCCTGAGGGATATGGGACGATGGTTGGTGAACGTGGTGCTTCGCTCTCGGGTGGGCAACGGCAACGTATTGCAATCGCACGAGCGATTTTGCGCAATCCACGGATTTTAATCTTAGATGAAGCTACCTCGGCATTGGATACCGAGTCAGAGCGTCTGGTGCAAGAGGCATTAGAACGTTTGATGCATGATCGAACTACTTTTGTAATTGCACATCGGCTTTCTACAATACAACACGCCGATAAAATTGTGGTTCTGGAGAATGGGAGAATTATCGAAATAGGAACGCATCAGGAATTAATTGGCAAAGGTGGTTTATATCAGCGACTTTATGAAGCAGGAATTCAAAAGCAGGGTATCTCTTTGACGGATAAGGTGGAAGAGGTTTAATGAATAACAAAAGAGTACTGATTATTAGTAATGGTCATGGTGAAGATTTGATTGCCGCGCGTTTAGCACAAAGTTTACGCGAGTTACGACCTAGTATTCAGTTGGAAGCCTTGCCGATCGTTGGGCTTGGTGCAGCCTTTAGTAAATTGGGGATTCCTTTGTTACTCGAGGGAAGACAGATGCCCAGTGGTGGTTTTATCCGTAATGGTCTAAAGAATATTCAGTTGGATCTGCAAGCGGGCTTGCTTGCTCATACCAGACAACAGATTCGTGCGCTTAAATCGGCACATGAAAGATTCGATCTAGCGGTTTGTGTTGGGGATGCACTGCTATTACTTTTGGCGGGATGGTTTTTGAAACGCCCAATTGTTTTCTTGCCTACTGCTAAATCAGATTATATTGCACCACACTGGAAGATTGAAGTTGCGCTAATGCGGAAATATTGCAGTGCAGTCTATCCGCGTGATCTAATTACAGCCGAATCATTAAAACGACATCGAGTGAAAGCGGATTTTTATGGCAATATCATGATGGATGCACTAGAATTTAAGGGTGATGATTTTAAAAAGAATGCTGAAGAAATAGTAGTGACAATTTTGCCAGGTGGTCGTGAGGATGCATATGATAATTTGGTAGAGATTGGACAGGTGGTTTTGGAGTTTGAGAGATTAGGTCAATTAGAGGCTGAGGATCTACCAAGACGTTATCTGGTAGCGTTAAGTGGTGGTTTGAAGTTTTCAACATTAGCAGCACGAATGCCTAGTGAAGAATGGCAGATACTTGCTTCGAGTCAAAGTGAGCTAGAACGAGGAATGCTTGGTCATTTGGAGTCTCGCACAGCTCGAGTTAGGCTAACTATTACACAGGGAAGATTTGCAGATCTTCTGGATACATGTGATCTGGTACTTGGTCTGGCTGGAACGGCGAATGAACAAGCAGTAGGTCTGGGAAACCAGTGGTCGCCTTTGTAGGACAGGGATCGCAATTTACCAGAAAATTTGCACTAACCCAGCAGAAACTTTTGGGAGAGGCAATTAGTCTGGTGGAGAGTGAACCGAGGATTGTAGCAGCAGAGATGTGGCGTATCTTAAAAAATCCTAAAGTTTATGAAAAAATGGCGGTGACTGGGAGAGAAAGAATGGGTAAGACTGGTGGTTCGGAGCGGATTGCCAAAGAAATTTTGAGATCATTAGATACTGAAACAATCTAGCTCAAATGACTTGATCTTTGGCAAGTGCTTCGCGCAAACCATCAGCATAGGCGTGATTTTTAATAATTGCGACTAAAAAATCGAAAAGAAACCGTGAACCATTTTGGTCTAATTTTTTTAGTAATTGATATGTAGCAGGACGCTCAGTCCAACGAAAGAGAGTAGTTATAAAGTCAAAGGCAAAAAAGATCGGTGAAATTAAGGTCATCAGTTTGACACTTAGAGTGGGGCGTTTGCGATAAAAGAGTACCGCAGTATGTCCCCGCTCTTTTTCTTTGGCGATTAAATTGGGGATGCTTTCGTAAGTAAAAGGGGGATTAAAGTGCAAACTACAAGCAGCAGGAGCTTTAATTGCTTTTAATCCTAAAGCGCGCAAGCGTTCACCAAGCTCAAGATCTTCCCAGCCATATTCGATAAAATCTTCATCAAAGAGACCTGCTGTCAGTAACCATTCGCGCTCGATTGAGACATTGCCAGTCGCAAAAAAAGCTCGCGAGAGATCACGAAACTTTTCGGGAACAGCTGCTGGAGTAGGAAGGTTGGGAGTGTTGATAACGGCACCATGTATGATTAGTTTGGGAGTAGTATGTTTCTCTAGATGTGAGATAATAAACTCTGGTCGTACTACCATGTCACAATCGAGTAAAATGACATATCTGCCTTGAGCAGCTGCGATTCCGAGGTTGCGGTTTTTGGAACGTCCAAAATTTTCGTGCCAGAGATAGTTAATACTACATGGTGCAGAACTAGCGAGTTTTTTTATATATTCAGATGTACCATCGGTTGAACCATCATCAGTTACCACTAGTTCGTAAGTGGTTGGGTCGGCAGTTTGATTGAGCAATGAGTTAAGACAGAGTGAAAGTAGTTCAAGTCGATTGTAGGTGGGAATAATTACACTGACGAGAATAGACACTAGAAATCTCCTTGTTGGTATTTGATTGAAAAATCATGAGAAAAACACATTTTGATTATTTTTTTATAAATATAAATTTCCTGTTTTTTGTTGTTTAAAAAAGCATTAGTAAAATCAGGAAGTACTTGTAAGAGCATTAGAAACGACCAGATGATTTTTTGAAAAGAATTGCCATGTTTATGAATTAAGAGACCACTACCACGTTTTGATTCGTAATAAATACGTGGATTGAAATTTTTGCCACTACTTTGAGCTCCATAATGAATGATTTGAGCTTTTGGTGTAAAGTAGACTTTCCAACCAGTTTTAAGCATTTTCAAACATATATCAAGGTCTTCTGATCCGAAGAAGA
>JBFYZC010000139.1:0-3636 GCA_041309705.1 Bacillota bacterium
TTAGATTTTTTGCAAAATATATAGGAAGAGATTTCGGATAAAAAATAATTAATATCTCTTAAACCCTCTTGACAAACTATAATCTCAGTGATAATGTTGTATATAGATTAGCACTCTCCACGCTAGAGTGCTAACAAAAAATAAAAAATATTAAAGAGGTGCTTTAGATGGCCTCAAAAAAAAATCAACCGCTTGATGAGAGAAAGAAGAAAATTTTGAAGGCAGTCACTGACGACTATATTTTATCAGCAGAACCAGTTGGTTCGCGTACAGTGGCAAAACGTTATCAGCTTGGACTTTCCTCGGCAACGATTCGCAACGAGATGGCTGACTTAGAGGAAAGTGGTTATTTGGAACAACCACATGCTTCAGCAGGAAGAGTTCCTTCTGATTTGGGTTATCGTTATTATGTAGATGCCCTAATGTCAGTGCAACAGCTATCTGGAGGAGAGGTCGATCTGATTTATTCACAGATGGATCATCACCAGCAAGAACTTGAGATGCTGATTCATAAAACAGCTAAAATTTTAGGACAGATCACGAAGTATCCCTCAATTGTTTTAGCACCTCAGATGCAAACAGCGCTTTTTCGTCATATCCAATTAGTGAGGCTAGCACCCAAAACAATTCTTTTATTAATTGTGACTGATACTGGTTATGTGGAAAACAAGATCATTGATTTTGAAGGTGAGATTTCAAGTGAGGAATTAGATCATCTCTCGGTGGTGCTTAATAAAAAGTTGCGTGGAATTAGTTTAAAAGATTTGAATACAGTTTTATTAAATGATCTGCACTCTGAGATGATTTTACATGATCATTTTTATAATGAAGCAATCAAAGTTTTAATCAAAGCAATGAGTAAAAAGAGTAATGAACGAGTTTTTGTCGATGGAGCTACGAAAATTTTAGAACAGCCAGAATTCAGTGAGATACAAAAATTTAAACCATTAATGAATTTACTTGAAGAGGAAGAAAGACTTTATAAATTATTAGCGGATAATTCTAAAAGCTCGGCACAGGTTAAAATTGGACATGAAAATAGTGATGAAGAGATTCATGATTGTAGTGTTATTACTTCTTCTTATGAAATTGCAGGTAGAACAGTTGGAGTGATTGGTGTACTTGGTCCAACACGTATGGAATATGCGAGAGTAATGCCAATTGTTGAATATACCGCTGCAGTTTTAAGTGAATTATTGACCCAACTGAGCAGAAGAGGACATGGAAGGATTGATTCTGGTTAAAATATTTATATATTAAGAAATTTCTTTATCAATCGAGGTATCAAGGATGAGTTTAAAAGAAGTTGTAACCGAAGCCGATGTCGATCATGCTAATGGGGCACTCTGGAGTAATGTAGGTGCAATTAAGGCAGTAACAGAAGCAGTTCAGGGTACTCTGGGACCAAAAGGTCTAGATTGTATGCTGGTTGATCAATATGGAGGATTGGTGGTAACCAATGATGGAATTACTATCCTAAAAACCATGGATGTTACCCATCCCGCGGCAAGAATTTTAATCAGTGCAGTTGAATTTCAAGAAGAATTAGTTGGCGATGGAACTACTACTACTGCAGTAATTGCAGGAGCTTTAATTAGTGAAGGTGCAACTCAGATTTTGCGTGGTGTGCCAGCAGTTAAAGTGGTAGATGGAATTAAGCAAGGAATTACGAAAGCTTTAGAATTATTAGAAAAAATGGTTGTGCCAATTGAAACTTTGGATAGTCATTTATTAGAAGAAGTTACTCTGATTTCAGCACGTAATCAAGTAGAGATTGCTGAGTTAATCATTTCGGCAGCGCGTGCATCAGGCAGAGAAATTTTAAATAAGCCAGGGTTTAGGTTGGCTGAAGCAGTATTTGCTCTCGAAGGGGCAGACAGTACTTTGATTCCGGGAACAATTGTTGATCGCGAACCACTTAATCAGGAATTTGAAGCACTTGGTGAGACACGTATTTTGATTTTAGATGATGCTTTAGAGCCTGTATTTTTAGAAAGAGAAGTTTTAACGACTGAGGCAGGATTAAAGATTTGGTTACAGCATCAAGCACAACTGGAAAATGCTCTAGAAAAGTTAGCGACTTTAGGAGTTAAAGCGATCTTTACTGATCGTACTATCTCAGACCAAGCAGGAGAGATACTTAGTGATTTGGGAATTATGGCGGTGGCTAGTGTTTCACGACGTGAATGGTTGCGTTTGACTGAACTCTCTGGAGCAAGACCAATTAAAAGGAGCAGTCTTGCTAAAACACCAGCAGAGATTGAAAATTATCTTGGAGCAGTAGCGGGAATTCAACTAGAGCCTCGTTTTAAACAGATTAGAGTTTTGGGTAAAGCCGAACAGCGAATATTAACGATTTTGATTGGCGCGCATACTAAAGAAATTGCCAAAGAACGCGAGAGAATTGCTAAGGATGCTGCAGGAGCTTTACAAACAGCTTGGTGTGGCGGAGTGGTTCCTGGAGGAGGTAGCGTTGAACTTGCTTTGGCGCGTCATTTAATGAATGAACCAGCTCAAGGCATGAATATTTATGGTTATAACTGTGTGATTGAAGCTTTAAAACGCCCCATGGCGCAGATTGCAGCGAATGCAGGTTTTAATTCGTTTGAAAAGATCACCGAGGCTTTAATAGCTCAAACAGAGGATAATCAGATATCTTTAGGGATTGATTGTGATTCGGGAATGGTAATTGATTTTAAAACACGAGGGATTTGGGATCCATACCTGGTGAAAAAGACTGCGCTGCAGTCAGCCGGGGAAGTTGCTGAGGCGATTTTAAAGATTAATTTGATGATAAAAATGAAAGCAGCAGTAATAGATTAATTTGAGTGTGGATTCTTTAAATTTGAGGTTATTCTTTATAGATTTATGAAAATAAAGTTTAATTTGTTTTTAAGTATATCGATAATTTTTAGGTGGTGATTTAGAATAATGACACAAAAAGATTTGTTCGAAGAGAAAACAACTGAAGTAAATGAAACTACTGCAGAGGTGACAGAAGAAACAGCAAATTCTAAAGTTCAAACTGGAAATGATCAAGAATTGAACATTGAAGAAAGAGTATCAACTTTAGAAAAAGAGCTTGAAGTAGTGATTAAGGCGAAAGAAGAACAGAATCAACAATTATTAAGAATGATGGCAGATTTTGATAACTTTCGACGTCGTACCCGTCAGGAACATGAACAACTATTACTAAATGCGGGTGAAGATTTGATTAAAAAGATTCTTCCGGTAGTTGATAGTCTGGAACGAGCCTTAGCCAGTGAAAATGCTGAAAGTAGTGCTTGGTGTGATGGGATCAAATTGACCTTGAAGCAATTTCAGTCGATTTTGAGCACTGAAGGCTTGGAAGTAGTAGATTCAATCGAGCAAGAATTTGATCCTCAGGTACATGAAGCAGTGATGCAAGAAGAGTCAGAAAATGTGACTATTTCAACAGTAGTGATGGAGTTACAAAAAGGTTATAAGTATAAGGGTAAATTAATCCGGCCAGCCTTGGTTAAAGTGGCTGTGCCAAAACTATAATGCTAGGGGGTTACCTAAAATGGCAAAAGTATTAGGAATTGACTTGGGAACAACTAACTCATGTATGGCGGTAATGGAAGGCGGAGAAGCAGTGGTAATTCCAAATGCTGA
>JBFYZC010000140.1:0-7335 GCA_041309705.1 Bacillota bacterium
TTAATAAGCTTGAAATGTTTAAAACTCAATTACACCATAGTGTGAGAGGTTGGATGAAAAATGGAACGTGTAATCGAGATTATGCAGTATGTAATGAAACAACTGTTGATTCATGGTGGAACAACCCATATCGAACGTGAATTAGCAGCTGCACTCTCTGGGCTTGGTTATAGTAATGAAGAAATTGAGCTGGCGTTTCGTTTGTTGCATGAACTGCCTGGTGATCTTGGACAGAAACCAGCGCCGGATAATTCTTTATTACATACGATCAATGGTTATCGTGTTTTTAATTCGCTTGAGCGTAGTAAACTTTCTTTTTCTTGTCAAAGCAACATTTTAAAACTTTCCAATTCTTCTTTGATTACGAAAACTGAAGTCGAACAAATTATCTTGGAACTGTTGTTAATGGAAAATAGCGAAGTTGGTTTGAAGGAGCTCGATTTAATCTTGCATAAAGTGATCAATGACGAGGAACGATTAGTAATGATTTTGTCTTGTTCGCAAGAGTTCGGTTCTTCGTTTTTGGTTAATTAGTTTTTTAATCGGGTTAGTAATAACCCGTTTTTTATTAAATTAATTAATCTCTTAATTTAAACTTTGTTTTGATAAAAACAAGTATTGTGACACGACCGTCAAGAATATATTACATAAAAATTAAGAAATTGGTTTGATTGTGGGGGAATCTTTTTGAAATCATTAGTCATTGTAGAGTCACCGGCGAAAGCCAAAACAATTGAGAAATATCTTGGTAAAAAATTTACCGTTAAGGCCTCCTTGGGGCATGTGGCAGATCTTCCTAAAAGTCAATTTGGAGTAGATGTACAAAATAATTTTAAACCAAAATATATTAATATTCGTGGTAAAGGAAAACTAATTAAAGAGCTGAAAACTTTTGCTAAAAAAGCAGATTGTGTTTATCTCGCCACTGACCCTGATCGTGAAGGAGAAGCAATCTCATGGCATCTGGCAAATACTTTGGGAATCGATCTTGCTAAGGCGAAACGAATTGAGTTTCATGAGATTACCAAGAAAGCAATTGAACAGTCGATTAAAAATCCTCGCAGTATCGATTTGAATCGAGTCAATGCTCAGCAAGCGCGAAGAATTTTAGATCGAATTGTTGGTTACGAACTAAGTCCATTACTTTGGGCAAAAGTTAGACGTGGTTTAAGTGCAGGACGAGTTCAATCAGTAGCAGTGCGTCTGGTTTGTGAACGTGAACAGGAGATTATTGATTTTCAGTCGGAGGAGTATTGGAGCATTGCTGGTAAGTTTATTACCCAGCGTCAAGAAGTTTTTGAGGCAAAACTGATTTCTCAAGGTAAAAAGAAGCTTGAATTACATAATCAAACTGAGACAGAGGCAGTCTTAGATAAACTTAAAAATGCCGAATATTTGATTAGTGAGATTAAACGTAAGGAACGAGTACGTAATCCAGCAGCTCCTTTTACCACCAGTAGTCTCCAACAGGAGGCGGCTCGTAAATTGGGCTTTGGCGCCAAAAAAACAATGATGCTGGCACAGCATCTCTATGAAGGCTTGGAATTGGGTGATGAAGGTTCAACTGGTCTAATCACCTATATGCGTACTGATTCGGTAAGGGTTGCCGAAGAGTCCCAAGTAGAAGCACGCAAAGTGATTGAGGAAAAGTTTGGTGCAGCTTTTGTTCCTGAACAACCTCCTGTTTATAAGACGAAAATTTCAGGAGCTCAAGAAGCTCATGAGGCGGTTCGCCCTACTTCAAGTTTGCGGATTCCCGAAACAATTAAAGAATTTTTAAGTCGGGATCAATATCGGCTTTATAAATTAATCTGGTCGCGTTTTGTGGCAAGTCAGATGAGTCCAGCAGTTATGGATACAGTGGCGGCTGATTTGAAAGCAGGAGATTTTGTTTTTCGTGCTAATGGCACTAGTATTAAATTTCCAGGTTTTTTGGGTGTATATCAAGAGGGTAATGATGAAGAAAATAATGAAAAGGAAGAATCTTTACCCGAATTAATCAAGGGAGAAAAGGTGAGCTTGAATGTTTTATCTCCCAAACAGCACTTCACCCAGCCACCACCACGTTATACTGAAGCCTCTTTGATTAAAACTCTGGAAGAAAAGGGAATTGGTCGTCCCAGTACTTATGCCCCTACGATTGATACAATTGTGAAGCGTAATTATATTCAGATTGAACAGAAAAAATTAATTCCTACAGAATTGGGACAGATAGTACTAGATCTTTTAAAACAGAAGTTTTCTCAAGTGGTTGATTATGATTTTACCGCCGAGATGGAAGAGAAGTTTGATCAGATTGCTGAAGGCAATCTCGATTGGGCTGAAGTTTTAGCGGAATTTTATGAACCTTTCAGCAAAGAGATTGCTCAAGCTAAAGAAAATCTTGAAAAAGTAGAGATGCCCGAGGAAGAAAGTGATGAACAATGTGAAAAATGCGGGCGGAAAATGGTCTATAAGTATGGTCGTTTTGGTAAGTTTTTAGCCTGTCCGGGATATCCTGAGTGTAAAAATGCGAAACCAATTCAGAAATTATTAGGAGTTTCTTGTCCCAAATGTGGCAAAGGGGATCTCTTGGAGCGTAAAAGCAAGAAAAAAAGAGTCTTTTACGGATGTAATCAATATCCAGAGTGTGACTTTGTCAGCTGGGAACGTCCTTATCATGAAAATTGTCCTAATTGCGGTGGTTGGAGAGTGATCAAAGGTTCCCAACGTGAAGGTAAAAAGCTAGTCTGCCAAAATGAACAATGTGGATTTATTGAATTGTTACCTGAAAAAGAGGAGGCTAGCGAATGAGAGAAGTCACAGTGGTGGGTGCTGGTTTGGCCGGAAGTGAAGCTGCCTGGCAGTTGGTAAAGGTCGGGATTCCGGTGAGACTGATTGAGATGCGCCCGGTGACGATGACTCCGGCACATCGTAGTGGAGATTTTGCTGAGTTAGTTTGTAGTAATTCGTTTCGTGGTGCAGCATTAACTAATGCGGTAGGAGTTTTAAAAGAAGAGATGCGTCAATTGGGTTCATTGGTGATGCAAGCTGCCGCAGAGGCGGCAGTTCCCGCTGGAGGAGCATTAGCAGTTGAACGCAATCAGTTTACTAAAATAATTACCGAAACTTTAAGTAATCATCCTCTGGTGACGATAGTTCGTGAAGAGGTAACCTCACTTCCAGAAGGTCCAACAGTAATTGCTACCGGACCATTGACCTCGCAATCTTTCTCACGAACCTTACAGTCTTATTTGGGAGAAGAGTATTTTTATTTTTATGATGCAGCGGCACCAATTGTTACCGGAGAATCCTTAAACCGTGAAATTATTTTTTCTGCGTCACGTTATGATAAAGGTGAAGATAATGCTTATCTAAATGCACCTTTCAGCAAAGAAACATATGAAGCTTTTTGGCAGGAGTTAGTAAATGCAGAAGTGGCAGTTGGTCATTTGCCGGAAGAGAAAGCAATCTTCTTTGAAGGATGTATGCCAGTAGAAGTTTTAGCAGGTCGCGGGATTGATACTTTACGTTATGGACCATTAAAGCCAGTTGGTTTAGTGGATCCGGTAACTAATAAACGTCCTTATGCAGTAGTGCAACTTCGTCAAGAAGATCATGAAGGTCGGCTTTATAACTTGGTAGGATTTCAGACACATCTGAAATGGAGTGAACAACAACGGGTTTTTCGCTTGATCCCGGGTTTGGAAAATGCTGAATTTGTGCGTTATGGAGTGATGCATCGCAATACTTATATCAATGCCCCCAAACTATTATTAGCAACGATGCAAACCAAACGTAATCCCGAACTCTTTTTAGCAGGTCAGATGACTGGAGTTGAGGGTTATAGTGAATCAGCAGCCTCTGGTTTGGTGGCGGGAATTAATGCGGCACGATTAATCAAAGGAGAATCTTTGCTGGAGTTTCCGTTAACAACAGCAATTGGTGCCTTGTTAGGATATATTTGCGAGGCAGATCCCCGGTATTTTCAGCCAATGAATGTTAATTTCGGTCTTTTTCCGGCATTATCCGAGAAATTACGTGGCAAAAAAGAACGCCAGCTAACACAGGCAAATCGAGCACTTGCGACCTTGCAAGAGTATAAAAAATTGATTTAATGGAATAACTTTTTTGTTGCAAAATTTCGGTTTTTATTGTCATTTTTCGAGAATTATGTTATTATAGGGGCAGGATTAATGTTAGAGTACTTGGTGGATGAATATTTAGCGGTTTTACGTGTGAACAATCAGACTTCACCACATACCGTAGAGAGTTATGGTTTGGATCTGAAGCAGTTTAATCAATTTATAGTTGCACAAGGGATAGATTCGATAGCAGCAATAAATCATTTGCATCTGCGACAATATTTGGCGGAATTAAAGAAATCAAATTTTGCACGTAGTTCGATCGCACGTAAGATTGCTGCTTTGCGATCATTTTTTAAATTTCTCTGCCACCAAGGATATCTACTGCAAAATCCGGTGGTAGGCGTGGCAATTCCACGACGTGAAAAACTTTTACCTGAGTTTTTCTATCCACAAGAGATTAATGAATTGTTTCTGCTGCCAGATATAGCTACCTGGCAGGGCATAAGAGATCGAGCGATTTTAGAGATATTTTATTCTAGTGGACTTCGCCTGCAAGAGATGGTTAATCTTAATCTCTCAGACTTGGAGTTAGCCTGTAGCTATCTGAGGATTTATGGAAAAGGAGCAAAGGAAAGAATTGTTCCGATGGGCGGATGTGCTAGACGAGCTTTGCAAAAATATTTAGAGGAGGTGAGACCTGAATTACAGGTCATTGCGGTAAAAAAAAATCAAGCAGATAATGCAGTTTTTTTAAATTATCGCGGGACGCGTTTAAGTGGCAGAAGTATTGAGCGGTTACTGGATAAATATTTAAATCAGATGGCTTTTAACCGTAAAATGAGTCCACATGCACTGCGCCATTCTTTTGCGACACATCTCCTGAATAACGGAGCAGACTTACGTGTGGTACAAGAACTCTTAGGGCATGTAAATGTGTCTACCACCCAAATTTATACCCATCTAACTAGAGAGAAAATTAGATCAGTATACCTGAATGCTCATCCCAGAGCATAAGTAAGTAAAAGTTCATAATCCTGAGAAAGATAATACCAAATTAAATTGATTCAGTTAGTAGTAATTTTTTATTTGGAAAAAATAGGTCTGACCGGGAATTATGAAAATGATTTTTATTTGCAAATTTTTAATGACTTCCGGGAATATTGATCATAGGATGATCTTTTACAACAGACCAATTTAATTAAGCAAGGAGAGCGATTAAGATGACATTGTTAGAAAAGATTCGTGAAGTAGAAGGTTTAATGAAAAAAGAGAACGTAATGGCGACCGATTTAGTGAAAGTGGTCTCTGAGGTTACTGGTAGTAATGTTTATTTAGTGAACAACACTGGAGATATCTTAGCTACCGCATTACCAAATGGAGCCGATTGCGAAGTCCCTAATGCTAGTGGAGCATCATCCTTGAAAGCAGATTTCCGACAGAGAATTACTTTTACTTTCCAAACAATTGCTAATCTTCCGGTAGAAAGTTGTTTTTTAAATGATGGTACTTCTTATCAACCAGATACGTTCTTGACAATCATCCCCTTACACAGTGTAAGAGCTAATACTGGACATTTATTGTTAACGAAGCGTAACACATCTTTTAGTGATGAAGAGCTAATTGTTGCCGAGGTGTCTGCTTTGGTCTCTAGTATCTTCTCTTATGATGTAAGTTTTGTTGAGATGGGTGGCGAGACTGGTCAAGCCAGCAACATTCAGCTAGTGTTGGATTCGCTTTCGTTCTCAGAGTTAAAAGCGATTAATAATGTTTTCAGCGATCTCAATGGTCTTGAAGGTTTCCTAGTGGCCAGCAAAATTGCTGATCGAATTGGCATTTCACGTTCGGTAATTGTGAATGCAATGCGTAAATTAGAGAGCGCTGGAATTGTTGACTCACGTTCTTTGGGAATCAAAGGCACCTATATTAAGGTGAAGAATCCTTACTTCCTAGAAGCCTTAAAAAGTCGCATTTAAGTTTGCTGTACAATTTATTAATTTAGAATTTAGTTTTCACGATACGTCTCTTCTTGAGTGAGGAGGCGTATTTTTTATTGTAGAAAACGAGCAAGGTTAAATTTTTTCAACAAATCGGGCTGGCTAGTTTTACTACTCTGCTGAAACTGCTAAAATGTTTTTAGATATTAAGCATGAATAAGGAGTAAATTATCATGAAGCAATATCGCTATGAGATGCATCTACATACCAGTAACGTTAGTCCTTGTGGTAAAGTTGAGGCAGCAGAAGTGGTGAGGCGTTATGCCGCAGTTGGATATAGAGGAATAGTAATGACCGACCATTATTATGAAGGGTATTTTTTGGGATTAACCAATTTAACCTGGGAAGAGAAGATAAAACATTTTTTGTCAGGTTATGAAGTGGCAAGAGCAACAGGAGAAAGCGTTGGATTAGTCGTATTGTTAGGGATGGAATTAAGATTTGAAGATCATCCCAATGATTATCTGGTGTATGGGATTACCGAGGAGTTTTTAATTCAATACCCTGAGATCTACTATATGGATCTACTGGAGTTTCGTAAATTAGCTAAGCAACATAACCTCTTGATCTATCAGGCACATCCGTTTCGCATGGGGATGACTCATGTTGAACCAAGTCTTTTAGATGGAATTGAAGTTTTTAATGGTAATCCACGTCATAATTCACGTAATCATTTAGCCGAGCGACTGGCACGCAAGAATTCCTTAAAGATGATCTCAGGCACGGACTTTCATCAGCGAGGCGATGAAGGACGGGGTGGGATTATTGTAACGCAAGAAATTACTACGAACGAAGCATTAGTAAGTTATTTAAAGAACTCCCCGTGCCTTGAGCTATATATTTTCCAATAAAGATCTCTTATTTTATCGAGTGAAAAGATCAATATACTTTACAATAAAGAGCTTTTATTTTATCGAGTGAAAATATCCAAAGCAATAAGGATTTTTTGCGAAGATAAAATGAATTAGATCTTTTGGAAAGTATAGCTAGCACTAAGGATTTTTTGCGAAGATAAAATAAATTAGATCTTTTGGAAAATATAAATTTTAAGTGTGAAAGAAATTTTTTTGTAGGAGGCACTTTTGTTTAAGTATCTAGGTCGGTTTAATTATTTTGAGAGATTTCCCAAACAATTACGGGAGAACCTCAAGAATGATCTCTGCGCTGGAATTATGGCAGGGTTTTTATTGGGAGGCGTGAATAATTTTGTACTGGTGCAGGCGAGAAGATTAGGTGCCAGTCCATTAGAAGTAGCTTTCTTAACTGCCTGCCCG
>JBFYZC010000141.1:0-5397 GCA_041309705.1 Bacillota bacterium
ATTACATACCACTACCGGAATGACAATGAATCTCGAATATAGCAAGCCATTAATTGAGCTTGGCGCAGGAATCTGGAATCCTAATTTGTATCTGCAGAGTCTAGTAGGAAAGACTTTTGTGGAACAAGCGCTAACCGAAGCGGATGAACGTCAGCTCGCTTGGGGAGGAGAGTTGCAATTGGAAACAGTGATCAATTATCGTCAACCATTGGAGCTCGGTTTTTGGGTGGCGTGGAATCAGGAAGCAGAGATGACTTATGGAATGAATTTTGGGCTTAAGCTTTAAAAAATTAGCTTTAAATGTGGAGCAAACACAATCTCGATTTGGAGATTGTGTTTTTTGTTAACATTTTTGTAACATTTGACGCATAATATTCACATACTTATCTGGTAAATTATAATTAAAATTCCAATCGAGGAACGAAGATGCAACAAATTTTAATTGTTGAAGACGAACTGCATATTTCTGCTTTACTCAAGACTCATTTAGAACGGGAAGGTTATCAATGTAGTCAGGCGTTTGATGGAATTACTGCGCTTGAAATTTTCTACCAGCAACTGCCGGATTTGGTATTGCTAGATCTGATGTTGCCCGGTAAAGATGGTTTTGAGATCTGTCGTACGATTCGTGAGAGACATGATACTTATATTCTGATGTTAACCGCGCGTCAAGAGGAGATTGACCGAATTGTCGGTCTGGAGCTTGGGGCAGATGACTATGTAACTAAGCCTTTTTCGGTGCGTGAAGTACTGACACGAGTAAAAGTTTTGTTGCGTCGTCCACGAACTCAAACTAGTCTAGTACCACATGAAGAATCAATTATATTCGATGAGTTAGAGTTGAAACCAGCTCAGATGAAAGTCTTTTTGAGGGGGAAATTAGTTAATTTGACTGCTTTGGAATTTGATCTCCTACATTTTTTTATGAAAAATCCGGGGATAGTCTTTCGACGGGAACAGATTCTCGAACAAGTCTGGCAGGAGCACAGTGAGGTTTATGATCGCAATATTGACCGTCTGATCAGTCAGTTGCGCCGAAAACTGGAGACAAACGTGGAGAATTCAAAAAGAATTATTACAATAAGGGGCGTGGGTTATAAATTTGAAAAAAAATAGGTTTAATTCTTATCTGCGTTTGGTAGTTGGTTTTTTTCTTTTGTTTATTCTAATTTTTGGAATTTATACCACTTTTATGTATTATGGGTTTTCGCATAGAATTTTACCATCCTACTTTAAAGAAAAACGTGAATTAACTTTGGTAATTAAGGAGGATATTTTACGTGAGGCAAAATTGGATCCAAACTTTAGGATTCAAGAGTACATTCAACGACAGAATCATCGTTTTAAACGGGTGAGCTTAAAGTTTGTGGAGAGCGAGGATCGGTTAAGCAAGATTAAAAAAGATCTTTTTAAACAGAGAAAAAAAGCACAACCACAAAGATTTGAGACTGTTCCGTTAAAAATTAATGATCAATCAGGTTATCTGGTAATCTACTCGAAACATTTTCGCAGACGGCTTGATTTGGAGATCAAACAATTTATCTGGTTTTCTTTGACAGCATTATTAATCTCTGTGATTGCAGGATTCTTTATCTTTCGTCGGATTAATGATCGTACTCAATCGTTGTTGACCGCGGTAGGCAACCTTTCGCGTGGAGATTATCAAACTAGGGTGAATTTAACGGGTAATGATGAATTTAGCCTAATTGGGCAGGCTTTTAATGAAATGGCAGAGTCAATTGAGAAAAAAACTGAGGAATTGCAAGCGATTGATCAGCAGCGACGAGGTTTTATTACTGATATTTCACATGAGTTGAGCACTCCGCTTACAGCAATCAAGGGTTATGTTGAAACTTTGCGAATGAAAGAGTTGGTTCTTTCGGAGGCAGAAACAGATCTCTATTTAGGGGTTGTTTGGCAGGAAACCGAACGTCTTTCATATTTGGTGAAAGATCTGTTAGAAGTGGCACGACTGGATGCGGGAACCATAACTTTGGAACGAGAATGGATTGATTTAGAGCAATTTTTAGAGGAATTTGAGAAGAGAAATATTTTGCAATTAAAAGAGCATCGGGTTGAATTTATCAAACAAATTGCTCCTGAACAAATAATTTATGCAGATTATCGTCGTTTGGAACAGATTTTGCAAAATTTATTGAACAATTCCTTAGAACATGCGTCTAATTTAAGTAGAGTTAAAATCGAAAATATTATTAATGAACAAGGAGTAATGCTTGTTTTTAAGAATGATGGTAGCGGAATTGCCTCAGAGCATCTACCAAATCTTTTTGAAAGATTTTACCGTGTACCCCAATTAACAACTGCTAAACATAGTGGCTTAGGGCTTTCAATTGTGAAAGGTTTGGTTGAGTTGCATGGTGGCACAATCTCGGTGGAAAGTTCGAAAGTCAATGGGAGTATTTTTCGTCTGACATTTCCAGATAAGTAAAGAGGGGGATGAATAATGCGTCAGAAGAGTTACTGGTTGATTCTGATGGTACTGTGTTTGGGTATTCTGAATCATGTGGGTAAGGCTGAAACAGGAGAAATATCACTGGATCAGGCAATTAATCTGGCACTGCAACATGATTTTCAGGTACGAAATGGCATGAATCAAGCAGCCAAAACTAATTTGGGAGTGAAAGTGGCTACTAAATCAAGATATCCTCAAGCAGATTTTGATTATACGCTGCAACATGAACTGAAGAATAATGAAACTTCAAATCAGTATAACTTGAGGGTCACGGAAACTTTTGAAACCGGGTGGAGTCTCTATGGTAGTAAAGTTTCTTCGACATTAACAGCTGCTGATTGGGAAGCAAATTTGGCGCAATTGCAGTTGAAGATGGTAGAAGCAAATACAATTAATAAAACAACTGCATTATATCTACAAGTCTTGAAATTAACTGAAAATTTACGTTTAAATCAATTAGCAGTTAAAAATTTGGAGAAAGCTGCCACTCTCGCCAGAGAGCGTTTGAAATTGGGCAAGATCACCAAAAGTGATGAACTGAAGATTCAAAATGACCTGGCGAGTGCGCAGTATGAATTGGAAAAATGTCAATCGGATAAAAATTTAGCTCTGCTTGAGTTGAGTAATCAGCTAGGAAAAACTGAGCTGACCGAATTGAAGCTGGCAAAGATTGATCAAACTGCAATCAATCAATCATTTAATTATTCTGAATTACGCAAGGAGCTTTTAAAACGGCGCTTAGAGGTTAAAGAAGCTGAGATCGGAATCGAGAAAGTCAAGCGAGTTCTGGCACAGCAGAAAAACGAGGTCTTACCAGATCTTTCGCTGGGTTATTGTTATGAGCAACTGGGTGAAGGTCAAAGTCAGACCGCTGGTTTGAATTATAGTCTATTAAATGGAACTTTAACAGCTAATGCAGCATCAACGGCAGATGATGAAATACGTGGTACCAATCAAGGTCAAAGTCTGGTGGATTTGAATCTGAGTTGGAATTTTAATTATGGTAGTAATTCTGATCGTGTCAAACAAACCAAACTTGATCTAGACAATGCCGTGAATAGTCGTGAACAGGTTGTCAATCAAGTGAAAGTGGATTTGGAAAAGGCGATCGCAGCTTATGAACTGGCAACTAAGAAAATTGCGATTAATCAACAAGCAATTGCATATTATCAGAAGAATCTTTCGGTTAAACAATTGGAATTAAAACTAGGGACGACCACTCAACTGGAAGTGGCACTGGTAGAACAGGAGTTGCTGGTGGCACAGATTAATGTGGTAAGTAGTCAGTACGATCAATTAATTGCTGCTCAAAATTTAAAGTTGGCTGCGGGATTGCTTTATACTTTACAATAAAGATTTTTTGTTAATTAAGATAAAATATATGTCTTTCGAAAAGTATTCAGAGAACTATATATTTTACGATAAAGATCTTTTATTTTACCGAGTGAAAATATCTATAATAGTTTCCAATAAAGATCTCTTATTTTATCAAGTGAAAATATCCAAAGCACTAAGGATTTTTCACGATGATAAAATAAATTAGAACTTTTAGAAAGTATTAAAAGCGTACTAAGGATTTTTCACGAAGGTAAAATGAATTAGATTTTCCGGAAAATATATAACTTTGATAAACGGAGGTTAGAGATGAAAAAGTCGGTTTGGATTATAATTGGAAGTGTAGTGCTGGTGTTGGCAGTAGTTGGTTGGATGAGATTTCGACAGGGAACTCAAACAGCAAGCACTGAAGTTGAGTATGATTATTATCGAGTACAAAAGATGAATTTGAGTGAAAAGATTGAAAGTACTGGTAGTGTGACACTTGCGAAGAGTGCCGAGATCTATCCAGCGTTTGAGGCAATCGTGAAAACAATTAAGTGTAAAGCAGGAGATCGAGTCAAGCAAGGTCAAGTGTTAATGGTACTTGAATCAGCAACTTTGACCGATAAGTATATCGAGATTAGAGACAGTCTGGCTCAAGCGCGACTGAATTTGGAGGCAGCCAATAAAGAATTAACTACTGCAGAAGCACTTTTTAAAGTACAAGGAATTACGATTGATCAATTACAAGCAGCTCAGGATAAGGTCAAATTGGTTAAACAACAGTATTTTACTGCCCAGAATAAAGCAGGTTCCTTGCAGCAGCAACCAGATGATGCTAATTCCTATAATCCTAGTACCGGGCAGTTGGTAATTAAGGCGCCATATCAAGGTGTAGTTGGTTGGGTCAATACTGTAATCGGGGCACGAGTCAGAACTGAAGAACAATTACTATCGTTAACCGCAGACGGAGCATGGGAAGTACAAGCTGAGATTGACGAGAGTGAGATTGCTGAAGTTCAGGCAGGACAGAAAGTGGAAATTACCCTTTCTGATGTTAAAGGAACAGTTTTATCAGGGGTTGTAACTGAGGTGGGGCGAGTTGGAAAGGTCGATGCTGAGGTGGTCACTTTTCCGGTCAAGATTAAAATAAATTCGGGCGAAGAAGCTTTAAAAGTAGGAATGTCAGTTGATCTCTCGATTTTAACTAAAGAATCACCAGCGGTATTGGCAGTACCAAGTAGTGCAGTAGTGGAGCGACGTGGACGTCAAATGATCTTGCAAAAGACTGATGACGGAGTGAATTATGTTCAAGTGGAGACCGGAATGAAGACCAGCAGTTACATTGAGATTGTGAGTGGTCTGAAAAGAGGCGACCAGATTGCAATTGCGAAACCCAAAGCTGAACCGATCAAGCAGCAGAATGGTAATCAACAAATGAATCAAATGAATAACTTTGGTGGTGGTAGCATGGGTGGTTCCAGAAACATGGGTGGCGGATTTCACTGAAAGGAGGCAAAAATAGCGAATAGAAATGTTTATAAACATATACAAAAATGTTAAAATATAGACATGAATAAATATAAACCAAATGAGTTTGCCGAAAT
>JBFYZC010000142.1:0-2761 GCA_041309705.1 Bacillota bacterium
ATTCGCCCCAAATTTTGCTCCGGCAAATTTAAAACCCTGAGTAAAATCAAAATTACGGAACTTGGCTCCCATCAGGTCTGCCTCACTCAGATCTGCGCCACTAATAATTGTCTTAATAAACTCTGCTTCTCTCAAATTTGCTCCACATAAATTAGCTCGCGTCAGATTAGTTCCAATTAAAACTGCTTTATTCAAATTCTGATTGCTCAGATCAGCTCCCGTTAAATTAGCATCACTAAGACTGGCTCGTTCCAAGAGACAATCCTGAAAAACAGAGTTCGAAAAATCCGCATCATAACAGGCAGCTCGGGTCAGATTAACCCGAATCAGTTTACAATTCTGCAGCTCCGCATCAATCAAATCAGCTCGCTCGAAGTTTACCTCTTCTAGGCAGGTCTCATGAAAATCTGCTCCAGAGAGACCAGCTTTGTAAAAATTGACTCCCGTGAGGATTGCTCCAACAAAGACACTCCCAATCAAACTGGCTTTCTCGAAGTTTGCCTGACTCAGATTGCAGCCACTAAAATCAGTATATTGACAAGATATCTTGGCATAGTCACCTTGCGAGAGATCAAGCTGACGCCAGATCGAGTAACAATAATCCCCACCTCGTTCCTTCTTCTCCAACCAGCTTTTAATCTGATAGGAATTCTTCACCCGGGTATCAAACTTCTTGATAATCTCGTTGTACCCTTTGTACTGCCCGAGGCGAATCTCCAAGACCTCTTCCTTCTCCAGCGCTTGAAACTCCTCGATCAGGGTTGCTTCCTTAATTGCTTTTCTCGTAAACTCCACGAGACGTGCATCACAAAGTCGAACTTCACGTTTCCAGACCTCCGCCATGTCAGCACTGGTGATCTTCCCGAAATATTTCTTACTGATCTCTAACAGTTCCTGATACATCTCTTCCATCAAATTATAAAGCCAACTGACATCATACTCGATCCGACAGGGTGCGGCATCCTCATAAAACCATTCACTCCCATACGCCTCCACCTGATACGCCTGACTCTCACGTTGCAACTGATCAACTCCGAAGGAGTAAGTGATATAGGCAATCTTCCCCTTCTCCCCTGCATTTTGCATCTTGATAATCTTTTGGCAAAGCTCCCGAAAGTTCGCCACAAACTCCGCAGTCAGTGCGGCACGATGTTCCTTGATATACTCTGCGCTCTTTGCTTTTAAATTTCGTGTTGCTTTTAATCTGTATTCTTGCTCAAAATGTTGCATCTCTTTGGACAGCTCATAGCCCATTTGGTTCGCTCCTTATATCTGAAATTTAATCTTTAAAATAAAAAAACTCAATTCTGCTTGTGGTAGAGAATTAAGCTTGACCTGTCTATTATATAATAAAATCGGTGACAAGCAAAGAAGATTCTGGAAACTGCTCGATCTAGAGGTGAGAAGCGAGAAGTTAGAGGCGGGATTTGCTACACGCTGCTGCTAGTCGCCTCTTTTAAATTAACCAAATAGCCACTCACCATCAACTCCACCTGCCAATCTCACACCCGCTCCCAAACCCAAACCACCTGACGAGGGGGTCGCGGAGCGGGGGAGTGTATCCCTCTCCGAGGGGGAAAATGCGAAGCATAGGGGGAGTGCATCCCTTCCAGCATCCAGCTTCTAGCTTCCAGCATCCAAAAACGGAGTGCATCCCTTCTCGCTTCTAAACAGTGAGGCAAAGAAGGATGGGCACCCTTGCTTTTGGCTAGTGATTACCACTATCAAACCCACAGCGGACTTCCACCGCCTAGTTACCGCACATGCTGGGCGCGCAAGAAAAATGGCGGCTTGATCCTTGTTATCAAAACCGCCATTTTGAGCTCATAAAATGTTAATCTGTCTAGCTTTTTCCCTAAATTATAGGCAAAGATCTGCCCAAAGACTACTAAATGCAAAGCAGCAAGCACACTAGCAAATTTTCTAGAAGTAACAAAATAGCAAACAATGACAGAATCTCGGATTATTTGCCTTCATCTTTTGTAAATGCTCCTGTAGAGATAAAAATAGATTCTACTCTATCATTTTTTATCACAAAAATTATTTCATTCGCACCTAAAACTATATTATCATTCTTTGATAACTCTTTATCTATTTCATTTTTATATGATACAAGTACATCAGTTTTCGAACTTCCCACTCCGACATTTCTAGGTATTTTAATTTTGCTTTTAGGACTGATATAAATATAATTAAAAAGCATATAAAACGAATCATTTTGTTTGACAACATCAATTTCTATTCCTTGCTTAAAATACCATCTTGTGTAATCTGATTTTTCTACCTTTTTTATTGGTGCACCAAGCTTACTTACCAAATTATCTACACCTATCCCACCAAACATTTCTTTTATAGTTGCTTCGTATAAACTCAAATTTTTATTTGCCTGTGCTTTACTTGCCAATGCTACTGAAACAAAACTCACCAAAATCAAAGCCGTCAGCATCATTACCCTAAAAAATTTATTCATCTAAAAATACTCCTTAATTTACTTAATTGATTTCAAAACTTGATACGCTCTTACTTTAATTCTAAAAAAACAATTCCACTCCAACTAAAAATAAACATTCTATATTTAATTTTTAAATCCTCTTTTTTATATTGATTGTAAAAATAGTGTAACAATAGTAACTGGAGAAAAAACAACACAAATACAAACTAGTTTGCTAAATATATAATTAATTAAATTTGATATTTAAACAAACAATTTCAGACTTCAGGCAGAACTATCCCGAATTTTTTATTATGATTTAGATATTTA
>JBFYZC010000143.1:0-4556 GCA_041309705.1 Bacillota bacterium
CCTGGTCAAAATCTTGCAAAGCTGGTACTTTCTCTCGCATCACATTTACCACGCTCACCTCACCAGTAAGTTGCTTGGCTAATTGCTCGACGCAATCTTGGGTATAACCATAAGTAGTCCCATAAATGATTAAGGTTTTCATCTCAATCTCCATTCCTTTATAATAGTTTTCATTATTACTTGGTTAAAGCATTTTCAATTGACTTTAAATATGCTTTGCTGGAAACGGTAGCTCCGCTTACTATATCAATCTTCGTACTTTGTTTCTCAAGTACCTGATTGATTACTTCTTTAGTTATTTCAGGTCTTTCAAATAACACCCTTTTCACTACCTCAATCTTTACAATTTTGCCTGTTGCTACTCTAACCTTAACTTGATTCGCCCAACGCCCTACATTATATCTCCCCTCATAAATTCCATCAACAAATTTGCTGGGATCAATCTGACCAATTACCACAGTTGCCCCTTCAGCCAAGCCTCTAGTCAGATAAAAAAGCATCCAACCCGTAACTATTAAGAATAAAAGCATTAACCCTAACATAATCTTCACCAAAATCTTCATTCGAAAAACCTCCCCTTTTATTACTTCATTTCTTCAAGTCCCGATAAATTTGTCCAGAGCTGCTGAATCACTCTTCTAGCTGCTGCTAAATCTGTTGCAGCAATCCCTTGAAAGACGGCATTGATAAAGGCTAACCCTTTTGCTTCCGTCTGCTCCCAAAAGATTTGATTCTTTTCAGTCAGTTTCAAACGCGTTACTCTAGCATCATGAGGATCTTTCTCCATTGCCAAGAGACCTTTCTGTTCCAATTTTAAAGCTAACTGTTTCACGTTTTGATGTGAAGTTCCCAAGGCTTGCGCAACTTCCTTCATTGTTGGTGGTGAGACAAATAAAACTCCAAGATTCAGTAATAAAAACCATTGTTTACTGGTCATCTCAAACTGGCTTAATTCTCGCTCCAGTAGTGTATCTAGTTTATTCGAAACTACAAATAGCCCCCCAAATAAATAATGTTGATCATCGATCTCTTTGAATTCATTCATTTAAAAACTCCTTTCCAAAACGATAGGTAACACATTACCTATATAGATAATATATTACCTTTTTCCTTAAATGTCAAGTCCTATATATTTACTTCCAAATAAAAAGAGTCAAACTATCCTCTAGTTTGACCCCCTCTTTTTTTACGATTGATATCCATGTGGATGAGTCTGATGCCATCTCCATGCAGTAGCAATAATCTTTTCTAGCTCAGGATAACGTGGCTGCCAATTAAGATCTGCTCTGATTCGCTCTGAAGAAGCTACCAAAACTGCAGGATCTCCGGGGCGACGCGCTCCCTCTTTCACCGGAATCTCTCTTCCGGTGACACGTCTCGCAGTCTCAATCACTTCACGGTTAGAATATCCTTGACCATTACCCAGATTATAGATATTCGATCCCGCTCCATCTGCTAATGCCTCCAGCGCCAAAATATGTGCCTGAGAAAGATCCGAGACATGAATATAATCGCGAATACAGGTGCCATCAGGAGTAGGATAGTCTGTGCCAAAGATCTCAATATGTGGTCTTACTCCCAAAGCTGCTTGCAGTACAATTGGGATCAAATGTGATTCTGGTTGATGATCTTCACCAATTTCAACTTCAGCATCTGCGCCGGCAGCATTAAAATACCTTAAGGAGATATAATGTAATCCATATGCTGCTTCATATGCTTTTAACATTCCTTCGAAAGTTAACTTCGAAAAACCATATGGATTGGTAGGATTCTTAGGATGATCCTCTGTAATCGGAGTAAACTCCGGTTCACCATAAACTGCGGCAGTTGAAGAAAAAACAAATTTCTTCACCCCACTGTTCACCAGAGTGTCTAATAAGACCAAGCCATTTCCAATATTGTTCTCAAAATACTTGCCAGGATTTCCTACCGATTCTCCAACCAAACTATACGCACAGAGATGAACTGCTGCTTCAATCTTCTCTTCAGTGACAATTTTGGTAATTAATTCACGATCTCCGACATCACCTTTGATGAATTTCCCTGTTAAAACCGCTTCTGGATGTCCTTTAACTAAATTATCTAAAATAATTGGTTGATGTCCGCGGCGGCTTAAATCCAATGCCACATGACTTCCAATATAACCCGCACCACCTGCTACTAATACTTTCACATAAATCACCTTCCTTACAAAATCTTAGCTCCGTTTGCTGCAGTACTAATATAAAAATGTGGTTCAATTCCCGTTTGCGATTGATATTCTTGTTTTAATTTTTCTATAAACTCAGGAATTGCAGTTGCTTTAATCAGATTCACGGTACATCCTCCAAAACCTCCGCCCGTAATTCGTGATCCTAAGACCCCTGGTACTGTTCTTGCCAATTCAACCAAGAGATCAATCTCGCGACAACTTACTTGATAATCATCTCGCAACGAATCATGAGAAGCATTCATTAGTTCACCAAATCGAACTAAATCTCCCGCTTTTAAAGCAGTGATACTTGCCAAGACTCGGTCATTCTCAGAGATCACATGCTGAGCACGAGAAAATACTATCTCAGTTATACTATTTTTTATCACATCTAACTGTGCTAAACTGGCATCACGTAAAGCTTTAATCTCCGGAAAAACAGTTTGCAATGCAGCAACCGCGGCTTCACACTCTTTACGACGTTGATTATATTCTGAATCAACCAAGGAATGCTTGACACCACTCTGACAGATTACAATGCGGCAATCACCTAATTCCAAAGGAACTTGTTGATATTCAAGCGAGCGACAGTCCAAAAAGAGTACATGGTTCTCCACACCCATCGCTGAAATAAATTGATCCATAATACCACAATTCATTCCCACAAATTGATTTTCTGCTTTCTGGCAGAGCTTGGAAATCTCCGAAAGAGTAAGTTGAAAGCTTAATATTTCTTGCAAAACTACTGCTGTTACTACCTCCAAAGCTGCCGACGAACTCAGTCCTGCACCTTGTGGCACATCGCCATGAAAAGCAATTTCTACGCCAGAAAGTTTAACCCCGGCTTGACGCAACATTTCCATTACACCGCGCAAATAATTGCTCCACTTTGCTTTCTGGTCATGAGCAATTGCACCATTCAGCTCAAACTCAACCTGTTCTTGATGATCAATCGAGTACAGCTTAACCACTTGATCATCTCTTTTTCGTGCTGCCATGGTCATTTTAAAATCAAGTGCCATTGGAAAAACAAAACCGTCATTATAATCAGTATGTTCACCAATCAGATTCACTCTTCCTGGAGCTTGCCCCAGTACAATTTGACCACCAGCTCCAAATCTCTCCACAAAAATATTCTGGACTAATTGTACACTTTTTTGAACTTCCACAGCTGCTCAATCCCCTTCTTTTAAGCTATATATTTCTCAAATGATTATTATTTGTAAAATGATAAATATTAAGCCAAAATAACTTCAAGACCCTGTTCACGCAAGAGTGCAATCTCCTTCGGATCAGCCTGTTGATCGGTGATCAAAATATCAATCTCAGTTAATTTGGCAACTCTCGCCAGTGCTACTTTACCAATTTTGCTGGAATCTGCCACCACAATACGTCGTTCAGCATTTTTAATAAATAACTCTTTCATCTCAGCTTCAGCAATATTGACATTCGTAAAACCATACTCCAAGGAAACTCCACTTACTCCAATCACTGCAATATCAACACGCACCTGCTCCAAAATAAAACGTGCATACGGATTAACTAATGAATGTTGTTGCGAGCGAAGTGTTCCACCTGTAACCAGCAGATTAATCTCTGGATAATTTTCCAGTGCCATCGCAATATTTAAAGCATTAGTTAGTACCGTTAATTGCTGATGAAATCCCAGATGACGTGCTACCGCAGCTACGGTAGTTCCAACATCAAGGATTATGGTTTCTCCATTCGTGATCAAACTCGCGGCAACCTTACCGATACGCTCCTTTTCATCACTAAAAGCAGTTTCTTCAAGTTGAAAAGGTAGTTCAAAACTGGTTCGAGGATTAATAATTGCACCACCATGTGCTCGGCGCAATAACCCCTGTTGTTCAAGATAATCTAAATCTTGACGTACTGTTACCTCAGAAACTGAAAGTTCTTTGGCTAAATCTACCACACGTCTTCGACCTGTCTTATTTAGAATTTCAATGATTGCTGTTCGTCGTTCTTCTGGAAACATTTTTTTCTCCTTATTTTATTTTACTTTTTCTTTCGTTTGTTGTCAATTGTTTGCTTTTAAAAAATCAAAAAGTAATTTGTAGCCCACAAAAATACCTTCCTGTTCTTCGAAAATTTAAGCCATTTCACAAAACTCGATTACTCTATTTTAACATTGCACGGATTAATATGATACAATAAATTGAAATTTTTGAAATCACTTTATATACACCTTAACTCTCAAAACAGTTCGTTGATTTATAAAAAAATAATTAATGATTTAAAGATTTTCACTCAATATAATACTGAAAGATTTTTACCAAACAATATACATCTAAAAGACAATTCACCAAAGCACTTGCGCTGATAAAATTAAATATGTTATAAT
>JBFYZC010000144.1:0-12951 GCA_041309705.1 Bacillota bacterium
GGCTAATCTGGCTAACTCTTTAATCTCTGAGAGCTTAGGTCTGTTCATCAATTCTAAATAGTCCAAGCATCTCTCCAAAAATTCTACATAATGAATTAAAGTAGAGAAATTGCACTTCACAGACTGCAAATGTGCTAAATAAAGCGCAACTGCCTGATTTAAAAAATTATTTGCTACGGTTACTTCATTCTGTTGGCAATAAATAGCTGCCATTGCTTCAAGACTATCTGCCAGATATATTACTGTAAAAGCATAATCTGGTTCTAAATTTAATAATCTCTGATAATGAGTCATTGCCGTCTGCAATAAGTCAACTCTTTGTAAGCGCACTCCTTCATCATGAAAGAAATGACCTGCTTGAGAAAGAGTTATTGTGAGTGGCAACTCCTCTATTTGATAATTTATTGCCATTTCAAGCCAATAAAGATAATCTGCCATAGGAAAACTGTCACTTCCTAGTCCATGACAATCTAAATATTCTAAAAATCTTCTATATTCAGTCGCTAGACAATAAGCAAGCATATTTGAACTATTACCTAAATTTAAAGTAAATTGTTGAAAGATCCCTTTTTCTTGACTTCGTGTCTCTGCCAAAAGTGCTGTTTCATCTTTGATTGGTAGATAGAGTAGTCTCAGATAAAAACCCCACTCAGTCTGTAAAGGATTTAATTCGGCAGACTGTTTCAAATACCCAATCGCCTGCAACCAATGCGAAAGTTGCTCTTCTGGCAGTACTCCGACTAGATAGTGGTAAGTAAGTGCTAATTTGTAATAAGTCTCAGCTTGCTCAGTCTTCCCCTCGCTTAACACTTGATTTAAAGCTGAAATTGCTTTTGCTGCATAATCAAGAACTTTCTCCGGCGTTTGATTTGAGGCATTTTCAAGTAAGATTAACAATGCTAAACTTCTTTCATGCCACAATTTTTGCCCCATTAATAATTCTGCTCTGTTAATAATTGGGAGTAACAAGGAAATTTCTCTTTGGGTAAGTTTGCCACAGGCAAAATCATAGTTCATCTGATTAAAGATTGCTAAATAACCTTCTTCAGCGAATTCACGCCGTTTTTCTAAAGTACCAGATAAGCTTAATTTCTGATAAATTCTTTTAAGTTCCGCAAAGTTATAATCTTGAACTAGTCTATTATATTTCGATGGCAGAATCAGCTTTGCACCATAGATTTTAAAATCTTTTAAAAAATAATTATCTACATGTACATGAAATAAGGCACCCATCAAACTCCCTTGAGCAGGATCATTTTGATATTCAGCTTCAAAAACATAGTAAGTAAAATAAACCATTTGATCATCATTACCTGGCTCAATTGTATCAAGTAACTCTAAAAGTTGCTCTCGATCCAGATAATCAAATTGATTACTTTCCTTACCAGTTTCATCGAGGAAAACTCGTTCAACTGCATAAAGCGGAAAATCAATTACCTCTATTTGAGATTCATATAAAGCTTGATTGGTACTAACTTTCTGACTCCATTCTACAAGCTGCGCTGCACCAATCTGAGCTACTCGAAAGACTCCTGCCACCCAACATAGCTGAGCTTCAATGACTTCAATAATATACATTCATCTTTACCCCAAGCTTTCAGTTCATATTGTTTGATTGTTATTAACTAATTATTATTATCATTATATTACAATCTGCTTATTTCTGTCAAGTTTAAGTTCCTTAATCTTCCAATTTTTTAAAAAAGAGCCTGCTCGGCTCTTTTAACTTGATAAATTCAATTTAACTCTAAAAATTTTTGTAACTCCATAATCTTTTCGCGCACCAAGGATGAAGGATGCTGCAGATATTTCTCTACAATTCCCTGTTTCTTTTCTAAATCAAGAGATTTCTCTAAAAGTTTAACATTAGCCACTGCATCCTCATCATAATAATAGTTCAGTAATCTTTGCAAGAGCCGTAAAATTGTCTCTTCATCCTGTGCTCTCCGAAAAGCTGGGATAAAAAGCTCATCGAGATAATCATTCGCCAGCAGATCATTCGAAGCCCATTCCAGCAGATTAAGGAGTGGTTTGGCTTCAAATTGCGGAAAGATCTCATCGAGCAGTCGATCATGTACCGTATCCCCGTATTCACGATGTCCCGCATCATAAAATGCAGCTGCCTTAATAAACAACTCAACCGCCTGCTCTTGGGCAAGCTCGTCGTGACGTTCGGCAATCTCCATGCTAACTAGAAGTGCTGCTTTAAAATTTTGTGTTAGTGTCATCAAAGTGCAGCCCAAAACGTTGACTAAAGTTTCACTGGCAAGCTGTTTTGAATACTGCTCTATAAGTTTATCTAGCTCTGGAATCTCAATTGGAGTAGCTGAATAGTATTTAAGATCTAGATTTAATTTAAAGAGATTAAATAAGAGATTGAACTCTGAGTCAGAGGAGAAAGTCTGAATATGTTGGGCAAGCGCCGCTAAACCAGGCTCAATTTTTTCAAGTACCCCACTCTGTAGTAATTGCATAATCTCAGCTACTGACAGAAAATCTTTTAATTCATGGCGTTTTTCCCATTTTTCCAAGATTGCTTCATTTGCCTCTAGAACCTCTAAACTAGGATGAGTCAAGACGGGAAAAAGATCAAAATCATCCACATTTTCGAGATTTAGCTTCTTTAATTTATTAAAATGCTTTAGCAAACTCAAATCGTGCAATTGTTCACAAAAGCTCAACGAAAGTGACTCTAACTCAGTCAACCGAAGCAAAGGTTCTAGATTAATCAGGTGTTCATCATGATCCAACGATAATTCTTGAAGATTTTTTAAAGCATCAAGATTCTCCAAATGAGTTACTTTAGCGCGATTTAAATTTAACGAATGGAGTTTGGTCAGTTGACCGAGTACCTTTGGTAAGGGAGCTTCCGCAAAAGAGTAACGATATCCCCCAGAATGATCAAAATGGTGTAATTTTTGAAGATTCACCAGGGAATCAGGTAATTCGGCAATAGAATTTTGATTACTAGCAAAGATCAGTACCTCTAAATTTTCTAAATTGGTGATTACTTCAGGAAAATGATTAATCGGACAGATACTGATCTCTAATTTTTTTAATGATTGTAGATTACCAAACTCTTCAGGCAAACCATTGATCCCACAGCGAACTAGTCTTAACTCTTCTAAAGCTGTAAATTCTTGAATACCTGAAGGTAAAGTAAATGGAGGTTGTGGATAACCATTCGCATACTCATTTAACTCTAAACTTTTAAGCCAGGGTAGCTTACTTGCCAACATGGCAAAGTTACTGGATTTATGCTCCAAATGACGAAGTTTCAATTCTCGTAAACACTTTAACTCTACCAAAGCATCAATCAAGCTTGAAAGACGATAATCCTTACACAAGGTGAGACTTGCAAGGCTTGAAAACTCTTTTAAAATTTCATTAGTCAGTCCTGCTGCCCCTAATTCTAAATTTTGTAATTTCTTTAGTGCGAGTAAATCTTCATAGTAGATCTCTCCCACAGCCAGATTCTCAACCAACATATTCTTTAAATTTGCTGGCAAATGTATTTTTTCTGTGCTACTAAAGAAACAAAAACTAGTCAGTTCTTTCAGCCCTTCCATTGCTTCCGGCAAGTTAAACTCAGCTGGACATTCACATAAGTTTAATTCTTTGAGCTTAACGAGTTTTTCGAGCTCTGGTTCAATCATTACTAATTCATGGTAATCGATAGTTAGTTCGGTAACTTCAAGTGGAGCTACCGAGCAAAACTCTTCTGGTGTAACAAAAATATGACCGTTGATTCTGATGCTCATCGGTACACTCTCCTTTTTGCATTGCAAATAATGCTGTTCTTATAATTGGAATAAATATTTGTAAAATTAAAAGGTATTAAAATCATATAATTCATAATAAAATGTAGATTTATTATATTAAAAATTATATAATTATTTCAACTAATAATTAAGGAGCGTGTTCAAATGTTAAAACAAAAAAAACTACTCATTAAATTACTTGGCTGTCTTACTTTAGTTAACTGCCTTTCCTTGGTATCACAGGCAGAAATCATTTCTGAAACCAATTCTAGCTTTTCTTTAATCAAAACTATTTCAATCAACAAGCCGGCTTTTTTAAATCTGGTAAACTTTGAGAATGAGCTGAATACTTCACTTGTGGTTTCAAGTTTTGGAATTTTAGGAGACAATAAGATTAGTCTAGCGCTAGATGCCAATCAATTAATCACCAGTCAAACTCCAGAAACTGAATTCAAAGTTATCTCTGATAAGATTACTTGGCCAAATAACATTACCCAAGTTCCTTATCAAGTCTTCCAGAAACGTGGTCTTCTAGTTGCAGGTGGTTTCCTGGTTCCTGGCAACTCTACCGGAGCAGTTACCTTTGTGGATATCGATACTAATCAAATCTATCCCATCAGTTCCTCGAAAAGTGGTTGGTTTTATCATATGACTCTTCTCAAAGATATGGATGGTGACAATTTAGTCGATATTGTCAGTGCCAGAGCTAATAAACCATTTTTTGGTTCTGGTAAAGGAGAGTTGGTTTGGTTTAAAAATCCAGGCACATTAAATACTACCTGGAAAGAAAGTATCATTACTGCGGGTCCAGATGTCAATTTTCAGTTTAAAGATTTAAATGGTGATGGTACAGAGGAGATTATTGCTACTCAATTTTTTACTAAAAAATTTATGCTTTACTACTATGAGAATAATCAACTAAAATCTAAAGAGATCGCGAGTATTGGTTCACCTTTTGATGCTGAATTCTTTGACCTGAATCTTGATGGTAAAGAAGAGCTGTTAGTGACCAATCATGACACTACTGGCGCGGTATTTGCCTTTAATATTCCAAATAATTTTAAAACCGAAGCTTTTACGAAGCACGTTTTGCTTACCAATATCAAAACTCTGCAAAGTGGCACTGGTCAAGCCTCACCTGGTAAAGCTGTTGCGTTTAAGCCATACGCCACTTATACTGGCAAACCATACATCATCATTGCAGGTGATGGCTCTCAGAAAGCACATCTTCTGATTCCTAAATCTGCCGACCCTAGTAACATGGATTATACTGAAGAGATTGTGCTTGATGCCAAATGTGTGGTTGGACAGATTGCAGTGGGTGATGTTGACCATGATGGGATTACCGAACTTTTTATTCCCGCCTATGATAATAATAAAATCTATGTTTACAAATTTAACAAGTAATTTTAAATCAAAAAGGTTGATGCAAATCAATCTTTTCGATTGTTCGCCTGACATGGCTGTTATCTAGGCGGTGAAAGTCCGCTATGGGCTTGGTAGTGGGAACCATTAGCTAAACAGCAAGGGTGTCCATCGTGAGGTGGAATCTGAAGGAAGCTGCAGGCAAAGTCTCGCACCGACGGACAGAAACTGTATACAAGGCAGATGTGGAACGGACGAGTTTGCAATCCAAAACAAAGTCCAACACTACCCAAATTCCATGATGTAAATACAGCGGTGACATGAGATGAAAGATAACAGTCTTAATCAGGGAGATCTGGATGGTATGCTCAAGCAATTAATTCATGAGTAACCTGCATCGAAAGATGCAATTGAACATCCAGAAGTCAGTTCAAGCCATAGTACTGCATGAGCCTACTGAAAAGATAGGTTAGGGAAGGGCTTGACGACAAGTTACAGATGGGTTTTCCGAGGAGCTGTGGCTATGTTGAAACAGACAACCCTTTACGGGGCTTCCTAAATGAAGTAAGAGTGGAACTCTAAGGTATTTTAGAAGCGTTGAGTAGTCCGCATACGCCAGAGAAAAGAGTTAATAATTTGACTCCATTTTGTACTTGTCGAACCGCCGTATACCGAACGGTACGTACGGTGGTGGTGTGCTGTGAAAGGCACATTAGAGATGAGGGAAGGTCCCTCAGTGGGGACTGAATCAGGTAGACCCACTAAACAACCCTAAGCTGCTGTAATTAAGAGTTACGGTAGTTAGCATCTGGGGAAAAGGCTGCATTAAAGCAGTCATGTGGGATATGCGAAGATGAACGAGAGTGAACCGCCAAAGAAGTATCGATAGCGTGAAATTTTGTCAAAACCTGCTGTTCACCACTAGGCAGGAATAAGAGCAGTAGAAGACCTGAATTGCTGGCTGCTCGGCAAACGGTATTAAGGCGGCATGAGCGCATATCAGGCTCTGATGTGAAACACAGGAACCTGCATAACGATGAAAAGTGAAAAGACACAAGTCATAGAAAGACAAGGTCGAAATAGCAAAGTGTAATGCAGGGGCGGAGGTGCTTGTAGTAGTGAGGAAGTTGCAGTAATGGCAATGGAGCAAAGGAGCACCATCATTCAGCTCGAAACTGAGAACAACTGTGAGAACAGGAGGATTCGATGAAAGAAAGCAAGCCATACGACATTTCGAAGCAAGTTGTGATGTTAGCCTTCAGAAGAGTTAAAGCCAACAAAGGAAGTGCGGGAATTGATGGTCATGAATTAAAAGAGTTTGAAGTGGATCTCAAAAGAAACCTGTACAAGATTTGGAACAGAATGAGTTCAGGAAGCTACTTCCCTCCACCAGTCAAATTGGTTGAGATACCAAAGAAATCCGGCGGAAAGCGAGGACTCGGTATTCCGACAGTTGCTGACAGAGTTGCTCAGATGGTAGCAAAAATGTATGTAGAGCCGATGATAGAGCCCATATTTCATGACGACTCGTATGGATACCGACCAAACAAATCAGCTATAGATGCAATTGGGCAAGCAAGGAAAAGATGCTGGAAATACGACTACATCATAGAGTTTGACATAAAAGGTTTGTTTGATAACGTCGATCATGAATTACTGATGCGTGCGGTACGAAAACATATACATGAGCCATGGATATTGACATATATAGAGAGGTGGCTCAAGGCACCATTTGTGGATTCCGAAGGTCATACGATTGAACGAAGAAGCGGAACACCACAGGGTGGGGTAATTAGTCCTGTTCTTGCGAATCTGTTTTTGCACTATGCTTTTGACATGTGGATGGTACGGGAAAATCCGCAAGCACCATTTGAGAGATATGCGGATGATGCAATAATCCACTGCAAAACGGAAACAGAAGCAAAGGAGATCTTAAAGCAACTTAAGCAACGACTAGAGAAATGCAAGCTTGAACTGCATCCTATGAAAACAAAGATTGTTTATTGTCAGGATAAAGACAGAAGGAGGGAGTATCCAAACACAGAATTTGACTTTTTAGGGTACACCTTTCGAAGAGTATTCATAAAAGATAGATTGGGAAGGCTGCAGTTCAACTTTCTACCATCGGTAAGCAAGAAATCGGCAAAAGCCTTTAGAGATAGTATAAAAGCAATTCGACTCCACAGCCTCGCAGGAAGCAAAATTGAAATGATAGCAGAAAGAATAAATCCAATGATAAGGGGATGGCTTAATTACTTTACAAAGTACAATCCATCTGCGGTAAAATATACCATTGACTGTTTGAATCGCCGACTGGTCAAATGGGCAATGTGCAAATACAAAAGATTCAGAGACCATCGCAGACGGGCAGAAGAATGGCTGAAAGCACTTGCAAAAAGAGAGCCCACCATGTTTTCGCATTGGGCTCTTGGAATGATTCCTTAATGACTGAATGATAGGAGCCGTATGAATCGAGAGGTTCACGTACGGTTCTGTGAGAGCCTGCAGGTGAAACTCCTTCGGGCTACTCGACTGAGAGGACGGTAGTAAAATAATTACCTACCTCCTACTCGATTCATTATCATGAGCTGTTTGAGTTGCTTCCCAGGCGGCAACGCGCTTTTTGGCTTGTTCAAGTGTTGTTGGATCAAGCTTTTCAGCGATTTCGTCACGTTTTTTAACAGCATCTTTATAACCGTTGATGGCACTTAAGGAGAACCAATAGTAAGCCTCAGCATAATCTTTTGAAACTCCTTTGCCGTTTTCGTACATATTGCCGAGATTATACTGTGCATAATAATTATTTTGTTTGGTTGATTTTCGATACCATTTGAGTGCTATTTGATAATCCTGCTTGACATATTGACCATACTCATACATATAACCAAGATTGCTTTGGGCATAGGATTCCCCTTGTTTGGCAGCTTTTTCATACCACTCAAATGCTTGACTATAATCTTGTTTAACACCTTTACCATCATAATACATTGTCCCTAAATTATTTTGAGCTTCTGGATATCCTAAAAGAGCCGCTTTTTGATACCATTTAAAGGCTTCTTTGTAATTTTGAGAAACCCCTCTACCTTCTTCATAAATTAAGCCGAGATTGTATTGGGCATTAATATTCTTTTTTGCGGCAGCTTTACGATACCATTTAATCGCTTCACGATAGTTCTGTTCGACTCCTTCGCCATTTTCGTACATATATCCTAAAGCATGTTGAGCGGTGGGAACTCCTTTTTTCGCAGCTTTTTGATACCATTTCAAGGCTTCGGCGTAATCTTGATAGACTCCTTTGCCATAGTGATACATATAGCCTAAATTATACTGCGCCTTAGCGTGACCTTGTTCGGCGGCTTGACGATACCATTTAACAGCTTCGTTATAGTCTTGTGGGACAAATTCACCATGAAAATACATACTTCCTAAGATATTTTGCGCCTCTTTATTTTTTTGCGCCGAGAGCTGAAAACTGGTAATAATCTTACTTTTGATAACTTCATCCTGATCGATCAGGGTTAACATCTTTTGGGCATCTTTATGTTCTTGCGAGGCAGCTTTGTCAAACCAAAACAGAGCAGTTGTATAGTCTTGTGGAACTCCCTTGCCATAAAAATACATTGCGCCAATATTATATGCGGCATCCGAATTTTCTTCTGCGGCAGCTTTTTGATACCATTGCATTGCTTTTTTATAATCTGTGGCAACCCCTTTGCCATTTTCATAGATCTGACCTAACTTATTTTGTGCGGCAGCATTTTTTTGCGCTGCAGCTTTTTGATACCATTTTAGCGCAAGTTGCTCGTTTTTTTCGACTCCCAGACCAGCCTCGTAGAGTTCTCCTAAAGCTAATTCAGCCTCGGCATATTTTTTGTTAGCGGCTTTTTGATACCATTCGACCGCAGCAGTGTAATCCTGAGCGACTCCTTTGCCAAGTTTATAGAGTTCTCCTAGTTTATATTCTGCCATAGCATTGCCTTTGGTAGCTGCTTTCTGGTAGCACTTTTGGGCTTCATCATATTTTTGTAGCAGATAGTATGTTTCTCCCAGTAATACTTGAGATTTAACACTATGCTCAGCCTTTTCTTTGTATGAAGCTATTAGAAAATCGGTAACAAAGATAAAAGCTTTCACTGTTTCGATCATTTCTTCGGCAGATTCATTCTCTTGAGCAGCAGCTTTTTCAAACCATTCCAGAGCCACTTGATCATTTTTTGTGACGTTTTCCCCTTCGAAATAGAACATTCCTAATTTAAACTGTGCTTCAGCATCTCCAGCCTCGGCGGATTTTTTTATTTCTTCATAAGTAGGGGTTGCTTTAGTTTCAGAGGGGTTAGTTTCTGCTGTAGTAGCAGCGAAAACCTGAATCGGTAAGACAAATAAAAATAAGATTAACATTAATCTGCGTAACCACATGTTTTTGACTCCTTCGTTAAATATTCCCAAAAAATTATACCAGTTTTTAAAGCATTTAACCAGTATAATTTGTGATTTATTAAAAATTTTTGAAAGTGTTCAATAGCAGCTTAGAGTACTTTTGGTTTTGATAAAATAAAAAACCATAGCCAGCAAGCGCTTTTTTTGTTAAAATATACAATAGGTTTATAATTTTCAACTTAATGTAAAGGGTGATCTCTGTGGAAAAAGTCTCATTATTAAAAGTAAATTCGTATGAAGCAGATCTACAAACAAAAATTGTTGAGCTTTTAGAGCCTTTGGGAGGATTGGGGGCTTTCTGTCGGCGTGGCGAGAAAGTGCTTTTAAAGCCGAATTTTTTAATGGCACGACCAGCGGCTGATGCAGTAACCACTCATCCAGCAATCATTAAGGCATTATGTTCTCTTTTAAAAGATCTGGGCTGTCGGATTGCGATTGGAGATGGTCCGGGAATTGGAAGCACTGAGGGAGTATTGCGCCGCTTGAATCTGCTCGAAGACCTGAAATCTTATCAGGTAGAGGTTGTTGAATTTTTGAGTAATTCCGAGCATGGTCTAGAAAGAAAGAAAGCATTTGACTTTGAAGCAAAATTTAAAAATTTACGTTTGGCAAGTAAATTGAATGAATATGATCGGATTATTAATCTGCCCAAGTTAAAAACCCATGGTCAGATGGGAATCAGTCTCGCGACCAAAAATCTTTATGGTTGTGTAGCAGGAACTGCTAAAGGGCAATGGCACTATGCGGCAGGGAAAGATCTGGAGGCTTTCGCGCAGTTGTTGGTAGAGATTGCGCTGACAGTTAATCCAGAGCTGCAGATTATGGATGGGATTATTGGAATGGATGGTAATGGTCCTGCTAATGGGCGTCCGCGTGAATTGGGAGTTTTGGCAGCGGCAACCAATCCACTGGCATTAGATCGGGTGATCGTGGAACTAGTGGGACAGAAGCCAGAGTATTTCCCAATTTTTGCGGCGGCAGCAATCTTAAAAGTACCTGGGTTAACGTTGGAGGAGATTGAAGTTGTGGGAGCGGCAATGGGAGACTTTAAAATTGAGAATTTTGAGATTCCAGTGCGAGTAGGTTTAAATTTAATTGCGGGAAATCAATGGATTAGCAGACTGTTTGAGCTGGGTATCCGGAGACGTTTGAAGCTGGATCGGGTAAAATGCATTAAATGCCGAAAATGCGAAGAACTCTGTCCCGCCAAAGCAATTACTTTTCCAGGTGAGATTAAGATTGATGAAGAACGCTGTATCAAATGCTGCTGTTGTCAAGAGATGTGTCCCGTTGGGGCATTAACAGTGCATGACCCCTGGCTTGCGAAAGCACTACAGAAAGTTCTTAACAAATAAAAAAAGGGTGAGTCTCAGGACTCACCTTTTGTGTTGAGATATATATTTTTCGGTAAAGATCTTTCATTATATTGAGTGAAAATATCCAAAGCACTAAGGATTTTTTGCGAAGATAAAATGAATTAGATCTTTCGGAAAATAGATAGGTTTAGCTGGGGATGATTTTAGTTACTCCTTCAAATTTATCAAAATGTTGGTCAAAAGAATAAATCTCCAGCTGCAGATCATAAGCATAAGCCGCGATCAAGGCATCTGGCCAGGGAGCATTGATGGTTTTAAAGTTTTCCAGTCCTTGAATTAAAATCTGAATAGAAGTAGTTGTTTCCACGCCTGGTAAATGGATTAGAGCATACAGGGCATTCGCAATCTCATGCTTGTTAATTTTATAATAACTTTTTAGAACATGAACAACCTCGATAAAAACAATCTCTGGAATAATTAAAATGACTTTACCATCCGTTGCACTTTGAAAAAGATTACGTGCTTGAAGCGCATGATCTGCACCATCTCCAACCAGATAGCGAATAATAATGTTGGTATCAATTATTCTGCGCGGGATAGCCGAGATTTTTGAGTCGTTCATTGAGCAAATCCTCCCGAAGTTCATAGATATTAGCTGGTTTTAAATTTTGAGTTGGTTTTAAAATTCCAAAGAGAGCATCTACCGTTGGTTCTGATTCGATTACGATGGTGCCATTATTATCAATAATAAAATTGATCTTACTGGAACTACCAGATTTAATCCCTAGCTGTTCGCGAATGGCTTTAGGTAAAGTAACCTGTCCTTGACTGCTTACTGGAATATGTGAAAATTGATTTCTGATAACTTTCATCGCTAAAGCCTCCTTTGTTTAAAAATGTTTATATATAAATTATTGTCAGCTATTATTTATTTTATACCATAATTAAAGAAATGTAAAGGTGATAAAGGAATAATTTACTCCTCTACCTTACGAATCAAACCAACCAGCAGTTCGCGAAGTGCCTTATTTGAGGTTGGGGTAGTGGGATTGGTAATACTGATTGCTTTTAATTTTTGAAAATTAAGTTGATAAGCTGCAGTTTGTTCTGCAAGCTTGAAATTGGCGAGTTTAATTGATTTTTCGTTTGCTACTTCGTGAAGCAAGTCTTGTAGAAAACTGTCGCTAGCTTGTGAGATAAAGAAGCCTTCGTGGGTCACTAGCTGCAGTTCCTCACCGGGATAATTGATCAGATTGATCAGATAGGCAAGTTTATTTCCTTTTAGGAGAGTTGGTAGTTTCAGCAGACCTGAATTTAAGGAATTTGAGTCAGTAAAATAGCAAGTAACACTGGTAGTGCTGGGTCTGACTTTGAGAAGTAACTGTGCTGTTTCCATTAGAATTTGAGCATTTTCTAGCGAATTGGACGAGGTATTTTTTTGCCGCTGAGATCTATTTAAAAATAGCATTGCTGTTAAAGTGATGATGGCAACTAAATTAAGCAATTTAAAATTAGTTAACCAGGTTAAGAGATTTACTGCGGTAGCAGCAAAGGCAAGACTATAGATTAAAGTAAGCTGAGTTTTGGTGGATAATTTTTGAGCTGGACTGATAAAGTTTTCATCGCTTAGATTAGCAATCAGGATGACCTTTTGAAATTCTTTATTACGTGCTGGAATTGTGAATTCAAAATTTTCGCCGGCACGTGGGGCGATTTTAGCAAGCAGTGGACGGAAAAGCTCCATTATCAGCAAGATTAAGCTGAGTGAACTAATGATTGCACCGGTAAATGGAAGAATAAAAGTTAATAAGGAAGCAGTTAAGCTGATTATGAAAAAGACGGTGATACTAGTTTGAAATGAGTAGATGGGGCTTTTTTTTAAGATACCTTCAACTCCCCAAAGTGCAGTTTTAGCTTTTAAAGCAGCAAAGATTGCTTTCATGCCATCCGAACCAGGTGAGTGGTCTGGATATTCGTTTTGTAATTGATTGAGGGATAAATTATTATTCATTAGATTCTCTCCTTAAAAATATGGACAAATTAGTCTTTTAACAAAATAATACCAAAAAGTA
>JBFYZC010000145.1:0-3360 GCA_041309705.1 Bacillota bacterium
CCGAATCCGGTTTCGTTAACCCCGCTATGCATCGCAGAACCGTTGTTTTCCCACACCCGGAAGGTCCGAACAAAATTAAACAATCATTTCCCAGTTGAAAATTCACTTCCAGCCGAAACTCCAACAACTGTTTTTGAATCGACACTTCCAACATTATTTTTCACTCCTTTGCCAGACCAAGTCATTCTCCAGCGCGACCAACGATTAACCCAAAATACTAAACCAAAAGTGAACAAACCAATAATCAAGACATAACAACCAGCAACCGTCAGTTCATTACTCTCCGCTGCAAAATAAATTGCAACCGGAATCGTCTGAGTCTTCCCAGGAATATTCCCCGCCACCATAGCAGTAGCACCAAACTCACCCAACGCTCTCGCAAACGACAATCCCATTCCCGTCACCAGACCCGGCCAAGCCAGTGGTAGGGTAATTGTAAAAAATACTCTCCATTCACCAGCCCCCAAAGTCCTCGCCACATCCTCGAGGTTGGCATCCACACTCTGTAATGCTATTTTCGCATTTTGATACATCAACGGAAAAGTAATCAAGGTCGCCGCCAATACCGCTGCAATTGGTGTGAAAATCAAGCCCGTGTTAAAGAACAGTTCTAAAAGATAACCAACCGGACCTTGTTTGCCAATCAACAACAAGAGCAAAAAACCACTTACTATCGGAGGCAAGACCAAAGGAAGAGTAATTAATGTTTCCAGAAGATCTTTTCCAGGAAAATCACGTCGCACCACCAGAAAAGCTATCAACACTCCACCAATGCCAACACCCACCAAGGCAATTGTAGCTATTTTAAAAGATAGGATTACTGGTTGCCAGTCAAACATCATCATCACCAACTTAATAATAAATAAGCTACTTTTTCATCACTTGGAAACCATATTTCTTAAAAATTAATTCAGTCTCTTTTCTCTGTAAATACTTCAAAAATTTAGTTGCTATTTTAACTTGTTTTGATTTAGCCAAAATCGCTGCTGGGTAAATAATCGCTTCGCAAGCCTCCACCGGAGCTGTCGCAACTATTTTTACCTCATCACCAATCACCGCATCAGTACGATAAACAAATCCAGCATCAACATTACCGGTCTCCACATAAGTCAATACCGCCCGGACATTCATCCCCACAACTAACTTGGTTTGAACTTTATCCCAAAGTTCAAAATACTCCAAAACTTCTCGAGCATATCGACCAGCCGGAACTATTTCCGGAGCTCCAATCCCAATTTTCTGTACTTTCACCCGTTGCAAATCTTCAAAACCCACCAAGTCTAACTTGGAATTTCGAGGCACTATCAAGACTAATCTATTTTCTAATAAATCTACACAACTCTCCTTTTTGACTAACCCTTTTTTAGTTAAATCATTCATCTCTTTTTTAGCTGCAGAGATATACAAATCAACCGGCGCACCTCGTTCGATTTGCGCTTGCAAAGTACCCGAGGAAGCAAAATTAAAATTAATTTTTACTTTCGGATTTTTGACCGAATAGGTTTCTTTAATTTCTAACATAACATCTTTCAAACTTGCTGCCGCAGAAACATTCAGTTCAACTTCCGTTTCTTTCGCCACAACAAATGTCGTTTCAAATAAAGAAAAATTCAATAACACTAACAAAATCAAGTAAAACTTTCGACGCATAGCCAAGACACCTCACTTCATGTTGATTGTGTGTAAGTTTATTGTAATATAATTGCAGATATCGGTCAAGTATATCTTAAAAACATTACACAAAAGTAACATCAATATATCAAAAATATGATTGGTGGTTAAATTTATTATAAAACAAACTAGGAAAATGTTGTTAAATCACGAATGATGTAAATATAAAAGTTATTTATATCTGATTATTAATTAAACTTTTGCTTAATTGATAAAATATTAAAATAAAAATATTTCTAAGGAGTATCATCATGCCTTATATCCATCCTTCTTCTTATCACACACCTTTCTGGCTTAGAAATCCACATTATCAGACCATCTATCATTCTGAATTCCGTCGCGTCACAGGAATTACCTACCTTCGCGAACAGATCGAGACCGCTGATGGTGATTTTCTCAATCTTGATTGGGTAAAAAATAATCAACCACGCGCCGCCATTGTAGTTCATGGCTTAGAATCAAGTAGTCACCGTGCTTATCTCAAAGGAATGGTTAAAGCCATTAGTAAACGAGGTTTTGATTGTGCTGCCATGAATCTGCGCAGCTGTGGTGGGGAGATGAACCGTACCAATGTTTTTTATAATGCCGGTAAGATTGACGATTTAGATGAGGTCGTCTCTCATTTAGAAACGCTTGGGTATTCAGAAATCGTCCTCTGCGGTTTTAGTCTGGGAGGAAATCTGGTTTTAAAATATGTTACTGAAAAAGGAGCTCAGATATCCCGAACCATCTCACATGCGGCAGCAGTCTCCGCTCCAATCAACCTCAAATCATCCTCCGACGCACTCGAAGAGCATAAGAATCTCTTTTACAACCGACGCTTTGTTAAAAAACTTTGCCGCAAAATCACCCAGAAAGCTTTGCTTCATCCCGGTTCTGTCTCGGTCGAGAAGCTTGCACAAGTAAAAACACTCCGTGATTATGACGAACATTACACCGCCCCAATGTTTGGTTACCAAAATGCAAATGATTACTATCTCCAGGCGAGTAGTTATGCACAGCTTCACCAGATAGCTATTCCAACCTTGCTGATCAACGCCCAAGATGATCCTTTTCTCGGCGATGGCTGTTTCCCAATCACCGAAGCCACCTCCCATCCCCTCTTTTATTTTGAAATGACTGATTTCGGGGGACATATTGGCTTTTTAACTCCAAAATCTGATGAATACTGGCACGAGACCAGAGTAGCGGAGTTTCTTGCAGGGAAGAAGTTATAAAAGTATACAATTAAACTTTTGCTTAATTGATAAACTATAAAAAATACGATATTGATTCCACCAAAAAAGACAGGGACTTTGCTTTTGCGTCACCTGTCTTTTGATTTTTATTTTAAAAAATCTAATTCTTCAATTCCTGTTGCAGCTTTTTCAAATCCTCAAGCTCCAAATCAACCAATTCCGAAACCATCTTTAAATCCATACCCTTCAATAACATTTTCCTTGCCACTTCAAACTTCTCTTCTTTCCTGCCTTCTTTCTTCCCTAAATCAATCCCCTTCTTTAATCCTTCCGCTCTGGCATTCTCCAAAATCCCAAGTTCCTGCCCCAGATATGCCAGATATTCCTCGTAAGCCTTTTTTTGCTGTTCGCTCATTTTTAGCAAATCTAATTTCTTACCCGCGAGCATAAGTCCCGGGGATTTGAAATCTTCACGAATCTTACCATGCTTGAAGAAATAGATCCATTCATC
>JBFYZC010000146.1:0-2741 GCA_041309705.1 Bacillota bacterium
AACTATTGTATCTAGCTGCGCTTTGAAATCTTGGAAATCCTGGGGTTTCTCCCTGTTTAACTCTGCGGAAAAACGCTTGGTATGCTTTATCAAGTCGTTTCAAAACATCTTGCAATACTTGCGAATGAACTAGTTTGAAACTAGGACAATTCTCTTTGAGAAAGGAAAGCGAGTTAGCTTGATCGTAATAGTTTAAACTTTTACCTTCGATATTGTAACTATCGTTTCTTTCCGCAAGTGCCACGTTATACAAGTTTCGACAAAGATAGATAGTTTGCTCAATCGCTTTCCTTGCTCTCTTGTTGGGGTAGATACGATATTTGAATGCTTTGAGCATCCTTTTCAGCCTCCTTCCTTATTGCGTCTGAAATATATTGATGTTTAAATTTACCAGTTACAAAGGCTGCTTTATGAAGCATTTCATGAAGTTCATCTGAAAGTTTGACTTGAAAATTTTTCTAGTGAATCAACTCCTTTCTATACACATTAGACTATATACACTATGTGTTGTCAAGGAGTTTAAAACAAAGTGCGCTTATATCCCAGTGACTAAAGTCATGGGTTTTACGCGCCGTTATCATAAAAGATCTAATAAAATATTAACATAATTCACCTAAAAATCAAGCTTATTCCCATCAATTCCACTTTTTTCTATCAAAAAACAAAATGCACTCTACCATAAATACCCTAACCTGTGGTATGATTAAAACTGGTGAATTTTATATCCGCGGCGTTCAAACTATATACTTTCCAATAAAGATCTTTCATTTTACCGAGTGAAAATATCCAGCGTATTAAGGATTTTTCACGAAGATAAAATGAATTAGATTTTCGGAAAATATATACCGTCGCATTTTAATAAACAGACGTTAAAGCTTTCTTTTAGCGTCTCAAAGGTGAGGTGTCCATGTCCAGACAGAAAGAACACTATGGTAATGAAAGTATCTCCTCGTTAAAAGGACCAGATCGTGTTCGGCTGCGTCCCGGGGTAATCTTTGGCTCGGATGGCATCGAAGGCTGTCAACATTCCTTCTTCGAGATTCTCTCCAATGCCATTGATGAAGCTCGTGAAGGTTTTGGTGACAGAATTGAAGTCACTCGTTTTGCTGATCATTCATTAATGGTTTATGATCGAGGACGAGGAATTCCCCTTGATTACAATCCCAAAGAAGAACGTTATAACTGGGAATTAGTCTTTTGTGAGCTCTATGCTGGTGGTAAATACAAAAATAATTCTGGTGAAAATTATGAGTTCAGTCTTGGTTTAAATGGTTTGGGAAGCTGCGCGACTCAATATAGCTCAGAATATATGGATGTAACTGTCTGGCGTGATGGTTTTCAATTTGGGCTACATTTTGAGCAAGGGTATAACCTAGGGGGACTAAAAAAAGAAACTACTCATTATGAACATACTGGCACTAAGATCAAGTGGAAACCAGATCTGAATGTTTTCACCGAGATTGCGATCCCGCTGGAGTACTTTCAAACTGTCCTCAAAAAACAAGCGGTGGTCAATGCTGGATTAACCTTTACCCTCTATGATGAAGCATCAGGGGAATCTTTTGAATACTGTTACCCGAATGGAATTACCGATTATCTGAAAGAGATTAATCAAGAAAAAGGATTCACCGAAGTACAATACTACGAAACCACTGCTCGCGGGCGTGATCGGGCTGATAAACCCGAATATCGGCTCAAAATGCAGCTCGCCTTTTGCTTTAATAACGAGATCAATTTAATTGAATACTATCATAATTCCAGTTTTCTCGAATACGGTGGTGCCCCTGATAAAGCAGTCAAAGCAGCTTTCATTTACGAGCTTGACAAATGTCTCAAAACTCGTAATAAATATAACAAAGACGAGTCTAAGATCACCTTTACCGATATTCAAGACAGTCTAATTCTGGTCAGCAATTCCTTCTCCACGATTACCAGTTATGAAAATCAGACCAAAAAATCAATCACTAATCGTTTTATTCAGGAAGCGATGACCGAGTTTCTCAAAGAACAATTAGAGATCTATTTGATTGAAAATTGGCTGGAGAGCGAGAAGATTCTGGAGCAGATTCTGGTTAACAAACGTAGTCGTGAGACGGCGGAAAAGACTCGAATCAACATCAAAAAGAAACTCACTGGTAATGTGGACATTTCCAACCGAGTGAAAAAATTTGTTGACTGTCGTACCAAAGACCTCACCAAACGCGAGATCTACATCGTTGAAGGTGATTCGGCACTGGGTTCTTGTAAATTAGGAAGGGATGCGGAGTTTCAAGCAATCATGCCAGTACGCGGGAAGATCCTCAATTGTCTCAAAGCCGAGTATGACAATATCTTCAAAAATGAGATCATTATCGATCTCCTCAAAGTGCTGGGTTGTGGGGTGGAGATCAAATCAAAACATAATAAAGATTTAAATACTTTTGATCTCAACAACCTCCGCTGGGCCAAAGTGATCATCTGTACCGATGCGGATGTCGATGGTTATCAGATTCGCACCTTGATTCTCGCGATGCTCTATCGGTTGGTTCCCACCTTAATCGAGGTCGGCAAGGTCTATATCGCAGAAACACCACTTTTTGAGATCAATACCCGTGACAAAACCTATTTCGCTTATAATGAGAAAGAAAAAAATGAGATCTTACACAAACTCAAAGGCAAATATACGATACAGCGTTCCAAAGGCTTAGGCGAGAATGAGCCAGAGATGATGTGGCTCACCACCATGAATCCTGAAACCCGCA
>JBFYZC010000147.1:0-2657 GCA_041309705.1 Bacillota bacterium
CGGGAAGAGTTTCGGCATCATTCGGTAATTGCACCAATTGCGGTAGGACAGATCGCCGGATTTGGTTTTAATAGTTATTTACTGGGTTTAACTGCGCTCGAGAATATTTTATCAAAGGAGTTAAATTAATGGCTCGATTAAAAGCGATACGGCAGAAATTGTTAAAATTAAAATTAGATGGAATGTTAATTACTAATGCTATGAACCGTCGTTATTTGAGTGGTTTTACCGGTTCTGCTGGAGTATTATTGGTTGGAGTGGAAGAAGCATTATTGGTGACTGATTTTCGCTATTGGAAACAGGTAGCAGAGGAAGTATCCTGGTTTCACTTGCATAAACAGCAGGGCAAGCTTTGGGAAGAAGTAACCAATCTGATAGCGAAATTTGGTTGGCAGAAAGTTGCTTTTGAAGCAGGAAGTCTGACTTATGGTGAGTATCAAGTTCTGGCAGATGCTTTAAAAGACCAGTGTGAATTAGTTCCAGTAATTGATCTGATCGAGCAAGAACGTGTTACAAAGGATAAAGATGAGATTGCCATGATTGTGGAAGCAGCCAAGATTACTGATCAAGCCTGGGCGGCAACCTTGCCTTTAATCAAACCCGGAGTCAAAGAGATGGAGCTGGCGCTGGAATTTGATTATCAGTTACGACGTCATGGAGCAGAACGTTCTGCCTTTCCGACGATTGTAGCTTTTGGGGCACGTGGCGCACTCTGTCATGCGCAACCCGGTATGAAAGAGCTGCAACTAGGAGAGATGGTAATTTTAGATGGTGGTGCAGTCTATCAAGGATATCACGCTGATATGACACGTACTGTGATCTTGGGTAAAGCAGATCAGAAACAGCGTCAGATCTATCAGACAGTACTAGAAGCACAGATAGCAGTCTTGGAGATCCTCAAAGGTGGTCTCTTAGGGCGCGAAGTGGATCAGATAGCCCGTGAGATCATCACTAAAGCAGGATATGGTGACTCTTTCGGACATGGACTGGGTCATTCGGTTGGTTTAGAAATTCATGAGAATCCACGTCTTTCACCGCTCGAGACCGGAATTATTCCTAGTTGGTCAGTGGTTACCGTAGAACCCGGAATTTATTTGCCTGATTGGGGTGGAGTAAGAATTGAAGATCTGGTAGTGGTTTTGCCAGATGGAATTCAAAATTTAACCCGAAGTGACAAAATGGAACTACTCGAACTTTAATAAAACTCTCGACAAAAATTCCTGATTTATGATAAAATAAGGCGAATTGTTCTTTTATTACAGCAAGTAAATTGGAGGTTTATAATGATTTCAGTAACAGATTTTAAAACTGGATTAACCGTGGAGATTGATGGTAAGCTATATCAGGTGCTGGAGTTTATGCATGTGAAACCTGGTAAAGGAGCAGCTTTTGTTCGTTCCAAACTGCGTGACATTCGTAGTGGCAGCACAGTGGAACGCACTTTTAACTCAAATGAAAAAGTTGAGCCAGCACGAATCGACTTTCGCGAGATGCAATTTCTTTACAAAGCTGACGAGGATTACACTTTTATGGATATGGAGACTTTCGACCAGATGACGCTCCACGTAGATAAGATTGGCGATGCTCCGAAATACTTAAAAGAGAATATGATCGTTGAGATTCAAATGTATCAAAACGAAATTTTAGGAGTACAACTACCAAATACAGTTGAGTTGGAAGTAGTTGAGACTGACCCAAGCTTTAAGGGTGATACGGCAACTGGTGGTTCGAAACCAGCGACTTTGGAGACGGGAGTAATCGTGAACGTACCTTTCTTCGTGGAAGTTGGCGATGTGCTTCAGGTTGATACCCGTACTAACCAATATCTGAAACGGGCTAATAATAAATAAAGGGTATTTGATTCACGTCACATAAAAAGAACCGGATTTCCGGTTCTTTTGGCTATTTATTAATTGTTTTTATTTTAAAGATTCTTTCCAGAGATAATTAAGTGCATCTTCTCTACTGCTTGCTGCGAGCATATTACGTTTGGTGATTAGATTAATGGAGTTTAAAATAGCTTGTCGAAGGCCATAAACTCCAGTCACGGCAGCTGCTTTGACATAGGGCTTATTATGTGTGGTAAATTCACGAAATTCTCTGCTCATTTCGGTGTTAATTAGGAACTCTCCTAAAGTAGTCAAAGTAAAGACGGAGTTTTTAGGTTTACTGGCAATTAAGGATTTTGCCGCGACGATAGTCTTTTTGATCTCTTCAAGATTGCTATTTGAAGGGAAATCAATCCAGACAATCTTCAAATTTTGATATTCGATCAGCTTAACTGATTCAGTTGTCGCTAAAATTCATTTCACCTCCTAAGGATTACTTTATAAGATGATTATCGGAATTTTTATCTATTAAATTGAGTGGTTAAATTTCACAAACTATTGACAAGTTCTTCCTTGTCAGAAGCAGAAAATTGTGTTAAGTTAGTCATAATCTAAAGCGTGTTTTGAACTATGGCGATGAGGAAGTGAGACAGATGAAAGCAAATGGAAGTCGCGCAGTAGCACAAGCTGCTTTAATAATGGCGATGACTAATTCGCGCGAAGAAGAGCGAGAGTATAAAGAAGACTTGTTGCAACAGGAGATTCGTGTGGCAGCGATTGACTATGGTGGTGAGGCAAATTTTACGATGAAGACAGTAATTGAACGGG
>JBFYZC010000148.1:0-4011 GCA_041309705.1 Bacillota bacterium
CCCCATAGATCACTTTCACGCCCAACTTCTTCGAGGCATGATAGACTTCTGGAAAGGAATGTACCACTCCGTGATCGGTAATCGCCACTGCCGGATGTCCGAACTGCGCCGCCAGTTTCAAAGCCCCCACTGGATCGGAGGTCGCATCCATCGCACTCATTTTGGTATGTAAATGTAGCTCAATTCGCTTCTCTGGCGCATCGTCAACCCGAAGCATACTTGGCGCGGCAGGCATAATATCTGAGACCAAGAGAGTCAATTCCCTAGCATACGGGTCAAACTGCAGATTCCCACGCAGATAAACCCAAGTACCTTCCTTGAACCGCTCCTCAAAATCCTCTGGCGCATTGCGCGGAAAGATCTTAAAACTCACCGAATCCAGAAAATCCGTCAGATCGCCCAGATAAAACTTCTTATTCTGCTTAGAAAGTTTTGCCTCCAGACGACAGACCATCCCGCGCACAATCAGCTGTTCCTGTTCTTCATAGAGTTGCTTGAGGGAGGTTGGTTCACCACTGAATTTTTTCCCTAAGATCACGTCTGTCCCCGCCGTGCTCGGTCGAGTAGCGTTAGCCTTTTCGGTTACTTTTGGTAAATTAACCCCCTTGGCTAACTGTTGCAACTGCGCTTCGCTCTCCTGCGCCCAGAGGGTGGTCTCGGCTAAAATCTTCTCTTCAAAATCTCCCAGCACAAACTGAAACTTTAATTTGGTATAAAAGATCTCCTGACTCAGTTCCTCCAATTCCAAGCTGCGTCGGCTCAGATAATCAATCCCCGCTTGATTACGTACTTCCAGTCGGAGTAATTGCTCACCCACCAGTTGATAGCGCGCCTCAGTGAGCCAGCCATTTACTCCGGCAAAACGTTGTCCGGCAATACTGACAAACTCTGCCCACTTCTCTGGCACACAAACCTCCAAGGGAGGAATTTTTTGCGGATAAATCAGCTCAAACTTCACCTTCTGCAACCCTTCCACCACGCGGCAGAGTTCGACTTCCAGCTTGGTCACTTGTTCTACCGCAACCTCTTCTTTCAAATGCAGCTTGATCTGCCAAGAAGCCTCTTTGGTATTCACCAGAATCTCACTGATCAAACCTTCATTAATTGCGGTCTCAGGAAAAGAAAAGGAGTCTTTTGCAAGCTCCCCAATTACTTCAAATGAATTCTTCTCTGGTTTTATCACATAAACTTCTGACATCTTCTAACCACCAATTTAAATATTTCGGCAGCGACGCACGGTCATATGAGACACACGGCAGTGCGTCTCTATGGTGGTGTGTCTCTACAAAATTCCTATATTCTTTTTTTCAGGACTAAATCCCTTCTAGTAACTCTTTTCCCAAATATTCCCGTACTTTGGTTAAAATATTGGCAAGTTCCCAGAATTCGGCAGCCCCGGATTGACGATACTTCACCTCAATCTTCCCTTCGGCGAGACCCTTCGGACCAACCACCAGCCGCAGGGGAATCCCGATCAGATCCGCATCTTTAAATTTAACCCCCGGACGTTCATTGCGGTCATCCAGTAAGACCTCCACTCCCGCTGCAGTTAATTCCATATAAATCGTTTCCGCAACCGTTAATTGCTCTGCTCCTACCGTAATCAAATGCACTTGGAAAGGTGCGATTGCGACCGGCCACTTGATTCCATTGGCGTCATAATTTTGCTCGATTGCCGCCGCCATCGTCCGACTAACCCCGATTCCGTAGCAACCCATCACCATCAATTGTGATTTCCCCTGTTGATCAAGATAAGTCGCATTCAAGGCTTTGCTATATTTTGTCCCCAGTTTAAAGATCTGCCCCACCTCGATTCCGCGTACCTCCTGCAATTTCCCCTGACAATGCGGGCAGGTCTCCCCTGCTTGAGCAGTACGCAGATCGGTATAAATTATTTTCGCAAAATCACGACCTGGCTCGACAAACTGATAATGATAACCCGCTTGATTTGCTCCTACCACTACTTGATGTAACTCTTTGACCAGCAAATCGGCGACGACTTTAATCTTTTCATCGAGACCAAGCGGGCCGAGATAACCCACCGGCAAGCCGTAAACCTCGTGAATCTCCTCAGCTGATGCCAGATGTAACTTCTTAGTCTTCAAGAAATTAGCGAGCTTAATCTCATTGACCTGATCTACCCCACGCACCAACACTGCGACATAACCATCATCCGTTCCATAGAAGAGGGTCTTCACCGTACTCTCTGGCGCAATCTTTAAATACGAGGTCACTTCTTCAATCGTCTTCTGATCTGGGGTGGCAATCAACTCTTTCTCCTTGAGCTCTCCGGTAAAAGCGGTCAGCTCAATTTGGGCACTCGCTTTCTCGACATTCGCCGCATACTGACAGGTATCACAGTAGAGAATCAAGGCTTCTCCGGCTTCGGCAAGCACCATGAATTCTTGACTGGCATTACCTCCAATCGCCCCCGAATCAGCTTCCACCGGACGAAACTCCACGCCACAACGGGTGAAAATTCGATTATAAGCACGATACATCGCCTGATAACTCAGTTCCAGACCTGCTTCATCCAGATCAAACGAATAGAGATCCTTCATAATAAACTCCCGTCCGCGCATCAAGCCAAAACGCGGGCGAATCTCATCGCGATACTTATTCTGAATCTGATAGAGCAAGAGTGGAAGATCCCGGTAGGAACGCACCTCATTCTTAACTACGGTGGTAATCATCTCTTCATGGGTTGGTCCTAGGCAGAACTCCCGCTGATGCCGGTCGGTCAGGCGAAACATCTCATCACCATAAACATCCCACCGCCCACTCTCGCGCCAGATCTCCGCTGGCTGGACAATCGGCATCGCTAACTCCTGCCCATTCTCACGCTCCATCTCTTCACGCACGATCCGCATAATCTTACTTAAGATACGCTGTGCCAATGGTAGATAGGTATAAACCCCCGTGGCTGATTTCCGGATCATTCCGGCACGTAACATTAGTTGATGACTGACTACCTCCGCCTCTGCCGGAGTCTCCCGCAAGGTCGGGGCAAATAAACGTGATTGATACATCTGTTTCTCCTCCAAATACTATATTAATTTCATTAAGAAATTTTTTGCTTATTTGATAAAAAAGTTTGCTTTGATAAAAGAAAGCTTACTTTTATAATAAGTATGGTTACTTCTGCAAAATAAAGTTCACTTGTTTAAGAAGCGACTTCACTTGTGCAACAAGCAGGGTTGCTTTTATAAAAGAAAGTTCACTTGTTTAACAAGCAGGGTTACTTTTGCAAAAGAAAGTTCATTTATGCAACAAGCAACTTCACTTATGCAACAAGTAAGGCTATTTCTGCAAAAGAAAGTTCACTTGTTCAACAAGCAGGGTTACTTTTACAAAAAGCAACTTCACTTCTCTCAAAAGAAAGTTTACTTCTTTAACCAGAAAACTTACTTGTTTTACTAGAAAAGTTACTGTGAGCCCGAGCGTCTTTAGTAATTAACTAAGCAAGTTTACTTATCTCAAAAATTACGTGCGCTGCGTTTTTGAAGCTGCGCCAGACTTCTCTTCGCCTCTTCTTGCAAAATTTCATTCCCGCTCTTTTCAATTATCTCGTTCAGTTGCTGCTCAACTTGTTTACTAGGGAAAGCTTGAAAAGCTCTAATAATCTTCCACAGAATTAATTCATCCTTGCTCTGCTCTGCTAGTAACCCATGTAAAGCTGCTTCACTCTGATAATTATTGAAATTGAAAGCAATATGCCCGATTGCATCAATGGCTTCACATTTTTGCGCATATGTTCCAGTAACTAAGATTTCTTCTAGCAATGGTAGGGCTGGCTCCCCAATTCTAATCATAATTCTTGCTGACAGATCACGTGGTAATGGATATGATTTTTTCTTGAGATCGACTAAAGCAGCTTTTTGATGTTGGTTATTTCCGATCTTCCCCAAAAGCGGCACGAGATATTTCAGGGCAGTCACCCCATACTCTGCAATCGCCTCAGCTAAAGCAATTTTAGTATATAATTTATCCTCGTTTTCTAATAACTCAACT
>JBFYZC010000149.1:0-8890 GCA_041309705.1 Bacillota bacterium
ACTATTTCCGGTTAAAAAATCCTGGTTACAGCCAATCTGGAAGGGATTTTTGATTTCAAGTGCGGCACAACTCGCCATCTTGCCACTTTTGGTAAATTATTTTCAACAGATCGCCTGGTCAAGTCCATTGGTGAATCTGTTATTAATGATTCCGGCGGAGATAGTAGTAGTAGGGGGATTGTGCGGAGAGATTCTCGGTTGCCTGCTGCCTTGGCTGGGTTGGATCATCTTAAAGCTGGTCGATTTTAATTTGAATTTAATTCGTTTCATTGTGCATCTGATTGGAACACAAAATTGGGCGGCGGGATACTCGCCAGCCTGGAATTGGTGCTGGATAAGCGGCTATTATTTATCCTTGTATTTACTATACCAAGCCTTACGACCGAATTTAATTAATCCTAAAGTACGGGATTGGGGTTTGGTCATGATAATATTTTTAATCATGGGTAATTTGTTGTTGTGGTTGCAATTACCTCCAGTATTAGCTGAACCGGCTTTGAAAATTACGCTCTTTGATGTGGGTCAGGGTGATGCCATTCTGGTAGAATCACCTGATAAAGTGCGAATTTTGATTGATGGCGGAGATTATGGTGCCGGAAAATCAGAAATACTGCCTTACCTAAGAAAACAGGGCATCAACCATCTGGAGCTGGTCATTGCTACCCATGGTCATCAAGATCATCTTGGGGGTTTGAGTGAAGTGTTGACGGAGATTCCAACCGAAAAATTATTAATGCCAGCTCCCCGAACAGAAGATGCTAAGCATTTTTTACGTAAAATAAAATCTTTGGGAGTTAAAGCGACTTTCTGCAGTAAGTTAAAATTTCGTCTCGGTGAGCAGGTAATCGCAGAGCTCTGGTCGCTTCCTGAAGCTACAGATGAGAATGATCGTTCGTTAGTATTAAGTTTGAGCTACGGGAAAAACAGTGCTTTATTAACAGGAGATTTGACCGAGCAAGGAGAAGCAATTCTTTGTCAGTCACATCCGGAATTTCGTCAATTTGCTATTTTAAAGGTAGGGCATCATGGGAGTAGCTACTCAAGTTCAGTCCCGTTTTTAACCCAAATTCGACCGCGACTTAGTTTAATCTCGGTTGGACAGCATAACCGTTATGGTCATCCTGGTTTGGCAACTTTACAACGACTGAGTTCGCTAGGAAGTGAGCCTTATCGCACCGATCAACAAGGACAACTTGAACTGCTACTTTATCCCGAGCGAATTGCTATTAAAGGAGAGAAAAAATGAATCGTACCGAGTTTGGCAAACAATTAACTCAAGGAGAATTGCATCAGGCATATCTTTTTTTGGGAGAGGAGCAACTTTTTCATGAGGAGCTGCAAACGGCGATGAGTAAGAAACTCCTCGGCAGGATTGATGAGTTTAACTATCAGAAATTAAATGCAGCTAAGTTGAGTTGCGAAGAGTTGGTGATTAATCTGGAAACACCAGCTTTTTTTAGTCCCATCAAGCTAATCTGGCTGACTAATTTTGAAACGGCAAGTAGTGAAGTCGAGAAAGCTTTAGTGAAGTCAGTACAGAATTTACCCGCAGAAGTTTATTTGATTGTCTCAACCAAGAAACTGGGCAGTAAGAAAATACATCAAGAATTACAAAAATTGCTGGTAGTCGTGGATTGCGGTCAGTTGCAACCGCGTGAAGTTCCTTTTTGGCTAAAACAACGTGCGGAACGTTTGGGTCTGAAACTAACCTCATTACAACTGCGAATTTTAGGTGAGCGACTGGGAACAGATCTCTTACAGAATCGTACTGAATTGGAAAAACTACGTACTTTTACGGGTGAGCAGGGAAGCTTGAGTGATGAAGAATTAGAACTTTTGCTGCCAGGTGAGCCCGAACCAAATATCTTTGGTTTAATTGACGCAGTTGCTAAACGTGATTCACAACAAGGATTGCCACGTCTGATGGAATTATTGCAATCTGGTGAGAATGAATTAAAGATTCTGGCAACATTATCACGTCAGTTTCGAAATATTACGGCGGCTAAAGCTGCCAAGCAGATGAATAAAAGTCCTAAAGAAGTCGCGAGTCTACTGGGAATCAATCCATATGTAGCCGAGAAAAGTTTCACACAAGCCAATCAGTTTCATCTGACAGAGTTAAAATGGATTATGCGACGATTTTTGGAGGCTGATTATCGGATTAAAAGTGGTCAGAATGAGCCACGTCTGGAATTGGAGTTATTACTGGTGGAGATCTGTGAAAGTGGAAAATAGACGAGAAAGACTGGTAAATGGCATAAATTGAATGATAGAGGAAGGAATTTGTTTTTCTAGCAAGAATTCTACTCAAACAGCAAGGAATTGTTAGAAAAGGGTGAAACAGGATGTTGCGAATGATTAGGGAGAGTCAGTCCACGGATTGGTTGGAACGAGCGATGGATCGCTCTGCTTTGCGCAGTCAGCTGCTCGCGCATAATATTGCCAATGTCAATACGCCTAATTACAAACGTCTCGAGCTAAAATTTGATGATTTTTTGAATGATTCTACAGTGACTACGGCTTTACCTCTTCAAGTCACTAATTCAAAACATCGTGCCCCAACTACCTCAATTAACTATGCACCACAGATTGTTCAGGAGAAAACTACGAGCAATCGCGCAGATCATAATAATGTTGATCCTGATTATGAGATGGTGCAAGTCTCCGAAAATTCGCTGTATTTCCAAGCATTAACTACCTCGTGGAGTAAACAGATAAGTCGAATCCGTCAAGTCATTGAAGGGAGAGGTTAATGGATGAACCTATTTCGCAATCTGGAGATCAACGCTTCAGCCTTAACGGCAGAGCGCTTGAGGATGGATCTGATCTCGAATAATATTGCTAATGCTAATACCACCCGTACTGCTAATGGCGAACCTTACCGACGCCAAGTACCGGTGTTTGCGGAAGCTTTAGAGAAGATTACTAATGGTCAGGGAAGAGTTGAGAATCAAACGGCAGGAGTCAAGGTTTTAGGGATTCGTGAAGTAAATACTCCGCCACGATTGGTCTATGATCCAGCACATCCTGATGCGGATGCCAATGGTTATGTGACTTATCCGGAAATTAATATTGTTAATGAAATGGTCAATCTGATCTCGGCAAGTCGCGCCTATGAAGCCAATATTACCACTTTTAATGCTGGTAAAGATCAATTTCGCGCTGCTTTGGAGATTGGACGGGCTTAAATTAAGAGTGAGGCGAAAAAATGATCACCAAGCTTAATCCAATTGTCTTGAAACCAATTAATACTGTGAATCAAGTCGAGTCCGCGCCAATAGCCGGAGGTAATTTTGAAAAAGCTCTCGGTGAGGCATTGAATAAAGTCAATGAGGTACAGCTTGCCTCAGCCGAGTTGGATGGAAGATTGGCGGCAGGACAATTAGAATATCTGCATCAAGCAATGGTTATGTCCGAGAAAGCCAGTCTGGCATTGCAACTAACGATGCAATTAAGAAATAAAGCCTTGGAAGCATATCAGGAGATTATGCGGACACAATTGTGAATTTAATTAATAATTTTCAGAGCCGATCTGGAGGTCCACGTGAACCAAATTCTTGAACAGATAAAAAATATCTGGTCACAACTGAATACTACCAAAAGAATTCTGGTGGTAGCAGTACCGATCATAATTTTAATTATGATCCTGATTTTGGTGCGCGTTTTTGGAGCAACCAGATACGAGCTGCTCTATGCTCGACTTGCTGAACAGGATCGTAGTGAAGTCATTGCTAAGCTGGAAGAGTTACGTGTACCGTATCGAGTTAGTCCCGGGGGTGGTCTGGAAGTTCCTAATGCAGTCTCGGTGCGGGCTAATCTGTTGATGGAAGGAATTCCCCGCGGTGGAGTGGTTGGATGGGAGATCTTTGATAAAAGCTCCTTTAGTGCGACTGATTTTAATAATGAAATCAATCGTCAGCGCGCCATTGCCGGAGAGCTCGCCCGTACCTTGCAGAGTCTTTCGGGGATTGTTGATGCTAAAGTTTTATTAAATCTGCCGGATAACGATGAGTATCTTTTCGCGGATGATCGTCCCGAAGGAACCGCCTCAGTGCAATTACAACTGCGAATGCCCGGAGCATTAAGTAAAGCACAAGTTGAAGCAGTTGCCAATCTAGTGGCAGCGAGTACTGGCATTAAACCAGAGAATGTCACGATTATTGATAACTACGCCAATAATTTAAGTAGCATCCTGCGCACGAAACAGAATGGACGTGCTGTGGGAGGAACGGGCGAGTTATTCGAAGCCAAACTGGAATATGAAAACCAACTAGAGAAGCGTACTGAAAGTATGCTTGCGAAGGTTTTCGGTTTTAATAAAGCAGTAGTTCAGGTCAATGCCGAATTGGATCTTGATTACCAAGAAGTAAAGAGTGAGACTTATGGTGATAAGGTAGCCCGCAGTGAACAGGAGCATAATGAGCTTAGTACTAATAATCAGAATACTAATGGTGGTGTTCCGGGAACTGACTCGAACATCCCGCAATATAAAGAGACACAAAACGGCAGTGATAATTATAGCAGCGAGAAGTCAGACCGTACCGTTAATTATGAGGTTAATCGGAGCGAAGAATTTCGTGTGGTTACCCCGGGAAGAGTCAAGCGGTTGACGATTGGGGTCTGGGTTGATGGAGATCTGCCAGCGGCAACAAAACAAAAGATTGTTAATACCCTGACGGCTTCGGCGGGGATCTACGAAGAACGTGGCGATAAACTGACGGTGGAGACGATTAAGTTTAATCGTCCCAAGCAGGAGACCGCTCCTGTTAAAACCGAGAGTAGCTTACCTTGGCAGCAGATTGCCATTGGACTAGGAATACTATTATTAATTTTAGGTGGCGCATTAGTGATGCGCAGACGCAAGGTGCGCGAGCAAGAGCTCGTTCAAGAGGCAGAACTGGTGAATGCCAGTGTTGGCAAGAAGGTTGATGAGTTGGTAGGCATTGAAGAAGCGACACCATCCAAATTCAATGTGGAGATTTCACCGGAAGAGAAAGTATGGCGTGATAATATTGCCGTCATTGAAAAAATGGTAAAGGATAAACCAGATGAAGTTGCGGTATTGATTAAAGCATGGTTAGCCGACGATTGAAGATTGGGTAAATAAGGATGAGGAGCGATTTAATTGGCAAGACGTCAGACGGAGATCGCTGGAAAACAGAAAGCGGCGATCTTACTAGTCACTCTGGGCACAAACACTTCCGCAGAGGTTATGAAGTGTCTGCGTGAAGATGAGATTGAAGAGTTGACGATGGAGATTGCTAATCTGCGACGGATCACGCCTGAGCTACGTACCAAAATAATTGATGAGTTTATTCAGATGTGTCTGGCGCAGCAATATATTGTTTCGGGAGGAATTGATTATGCCCGTGAGATTCTTGAGAAAGCAGTGGGACCTAATAAGGCACAGGATATTCTGGGTAAATTAACCGCCTCCTTGCAGGTGCGTCCCTTTGACTTTGCTCGCAAGACTGAGCCCAGTCAGTTGTTGAACTTTATTCAAAACGAGCATCCGCAAACAATTGCACTGGTAGTCTCATACTTGATGCCAGATCAGGCAGGCTTGATCATTTCTGCGTTGCCACCCATGCAGCAAGTGGAGGTTGCTAAGCGAATTGCCACAATGGATCGTACCTCGCCAGAAGTCTTGCGGGAAGTAGAATTAATTCTGGAGAAGAAACTCTCCTCCTTTGTGATGCATGATTTCTATACCACTGGTGGTGTCGAAGCGATTGTGGAGATCTTGAATCGAGTTGATCGTGGTACAGAGCGAACTATTCTGGAATCATTATCTGAGGATAGTCCGGAGCTCGCCAATAAGATCAAGAGTCAGATGTTTACCTTTGAGGATGTTATGTTGCTTGATAATCGTTCAATTCAACGGATCTTACGTGAGGTTGAGGTCAAGGATCTTGGTATGGCATTAAAGACCGCCAGCGAAGATGCTCGAAACCTGATCTTTCAAAATATGTCCAAACGCGCCGCCGATTTGTTACGCGATGATATGGAGACGATGGGTCCGGTAAAATTACGTGATGTTGAAGAAGCACAGCAGAAGATTGTGAATACCATTCGACATCTGGAGGATTCGGGAGAGATTGTGGTTGCCCGTGGCAAGGAGGATGAGATGATTGTCTAAGTTGATTAAGCTGGAAGAGTGTATCATCACCCTGCCTTGCAAATTAGAGCCGATTGAATTGGAGAACTGTCTGGGGCGAATGGGTATTAATGAGACCGAAGCAGAAATGATGCTGGAGAGCGAGTTACCTGAGATCGAACTCAGTGATGAGTTAGATCAGGCAGCTTTGAGTATGCAAAAAGCTGAAGCTGAAGCAAGAGAGTTATTAGCTAGAGCTGAAAAAGAAGCAATAGAGATTGTTGCCACTGCTCAAAAAGAAGCAGCAAAGATCGTTGCTACAGCACAGAAGGAAGCAACAGGATTGCGGGAGACTGCTAGTCAAGCAGGATATCAAGCCGGTTATACTGAGGCGCAAAATGAACTGGGTAATGCTTTGGAGACCGGGGTGAAACTGCTCGCCACAATTGAGGAAGAGTGGCAGGCGAGATTAGCAGCCTCCGAAACAGAATTATTGAAATTATCGGTTGCGATAGCGAAAGAATTGCTGGAAGCAGAGTTGACCCTGAACGAAACACGACAATTAGCAATAGTACAAGCAGCTTTGCAACGTCTGGCAGTAGCCCCCAGAGTTAATCTGCGTGTGCCACTAGAAGCGGTGCCTCTTTTTGAGAAAAATCTGTATCAATTGCAGACAGTCTCTGGTACTTCACAGTTAATCCAGTTACAAGCAGATCCAACTTTGGGAAATGGAGATTTCTATCTGGAGAGTAGTCAAGGCAGTCTCGATTTACGAATTCAGACACAACTGGAATTGGTGTTGCGAGAATTTATGAAACTGAGGCAGAATGATGGGGCAGACACAAAGACCACTTTTGGAAGCGGCTAAGTATCAGACCATTTTGTCAGAGCTGAAACTGAAACGTTCTACTGGACGGGTAAGTCAGATTGTTGGTCTAACAATTGAGGCAGATGGACCAGTTAGTAATCTGGGCGAGAAATGTTGGATTAAACTAGGTAGAGAGTCGGAGCTGGTTGCAGCTGAGGTGGTCGGGTTTAAAAATGGGAAAGTACTCTTGATGCCTCTAGGTGAGGTTAATGGAATCAGTCCCGGAGCGGAAATTTTGGCAACCGGCGCGCAGCTTCAGGTGGCAGTGGGGCAAGAATTATTGGGGCGAATTCTGGATGGCTTGGGGCAACCAATTGATGGGCTGGGAAGTTTGGCAACCGGAAACTACTATCCGTTGCAGGCAATGCCCCCTAATCCATTGACACGCGAACGGATTCATCAGCCACTGGCTTTGGGAGTACGCGCGATTGACGGATTATTAACTTGTGGTGCGGGGCAAAGGATGGGCATCTTTGCCGGGAGCGGGGTCGGCAAAAGTACTTTGCTGGGAATGATTGCCCGTAATACCGCCGCGGATGTGAATGTCATTGCCTTGATTGGGGAGCGCGGACGTGAGGTGCGCGATTTTATTGAGCGGGATCTTGGTCCGGAAGGGTTGCGTCGCTCGGTGCTGGTGATAGCAACTTCGGATCAGCCGGCACTGATGCGGATTAAAGGAGCATTAACGGCGACGGCGATTGCCGAATACTTTCGTGATCAGGGGCAGCAAGTAATGTTGATGATGGATTCGGTAACCCGTTTTGCTCTGGCACAACGTGAGGTTGGGTTGGCAGTTGGTGAACCACCAACCACCCGAGGATTTACCCCCTCCGTCTTTGCGTTATTACCACGTTTGCTGGAACGTTCGGGAACTGCCGCTCAAGGTAGTATCACCGGACTTTATACGGTGTTGGTTGAAGGTGATGATCTGAATGAACCAATTGCTGATGCCGTACGGGGTATTCTGGATGGACATATTGTGCTGAGTAGAGAATTAGCCCATCAGAATCATTATCCGGCAATTAATATTTTAGCCAGTGTCAGCCGTTTAATGACCGAGCTGGCATCACCGGAGCATCGTACTGCTGCAGGTGAATTACGTAATTTGATGGCACTTTATCGTGATAATCAGGATCTGATTAATATTGGTGCTTATGTTGCTGGAACTAACCCCCCGCTTGATCGGGCGATACGAATGATTGAGTCAATTAATGAATTTTTGCGACAAGGAGTCAATGAGCAAGTTCCTTACGAAAAGACCATTAATGATTTACTCGAAAAAATAAACAAGGGTAGGCTGGCTAAAACATGAAAAAGTTTAAATTTAAATTAGCAACAGTCTTAAAGATTAAATTGCGCCTCGAAGAATTACGCCAACAGGAGCTGCGCGAAGCAGAGTATCAAATGACACTCGCAGCTCAAGAACTGGAGCGTTGTCGTGAAACAGTGCGAAATACTAAAGAGCGTTATCGACAGCAATTGGAGGAGAAGCTTAATCTAAAGAGTGCTCTGGATTATCAGCGTTATCTCACTTGGCTTTCCGGTCATGTCAAATTAGCCGAAGCAACCTTGCAAACACGTAAAGCCGAAGTAACTCGTGCCCGTGAAGCCTTGATGCTTGCCGGACAGGAGCGGCAGATGTTAGAGAAATTACAGGAAAAGGCATATCAGAATTATCTGCAGGCAGAGATGCACGCCGAAGCTGAATTTTTAGATGAGTTGGGGACAAGCAGATATGTGCGTCTGGAACAGTAGCGACGCACCGTCGTGCGTCGCTACTGGAGGCTGGAGGCTGGAGGCTAGAGGCTGGAAGCTAGAGGCTAGAAGGTGGAGCGATTGGAAGTAGGCGTAGAATTTGTAGGGGCAACGCCCTGTGGTTGCCCTGCATTTACGTAGAGACGCACCGTCGTGCGTCTCCCAAAAGA
>JBFYZC010000150.1:0-7427 GCA_041309705.1 Bacillota bacterium
CCTGTCACTACAGCTTTCATATGAAATATTCTGCTCTTTGTTACCTATTTTTAAGAGACGCACTGTCGTGCGTCTCTACGTGGGCAACCACAGGGGGTTGCCCCTACGTTTTATTACCTCAAACAACCCAGCGATCAAATCCACCTCTCACTCCCGCGCCTGCTCCCAAACCCCCTGCCGAGGGGATCGCGACCTGTCAACTACATCAGCTGCCCACTTCCTTCAAATACTGGACTGCATTCAAAGCAGCTACCTGTCCCTGTCCGATCGCCCGATTAATCTGCCATGGTTTACCGGTACAATCTCCCGCCGCAAAGACCCCGGGAAGATTGGTTTCCTGTTCACTAGTTGTATAAATCTTCCCTTCTTGCAGCTCCAGATCTGCCAGCAATTCGGTCAGTGGTAACGAAGCCCGTTCGATAAAGACTCCATCCACTTGATACTCGCCTTGACTGGTCACCAGGCGCGCTACTTTTTTCTCGCCCAGAATCTGCTGGGGTTTCCCGCTAATTACTGTTAATCGCTCGTCTAAAGGATTACTAACCTTATATAAAGGCAGATAATAAACCTGACTGGCTACCTCCGCGAGAAACGCCGCTTCTCCTTCGGCTTCGGGAATATAACCGATCATTGCCACTTGCTTCCCTTTATAAAACATTCCGTCACAGGTAGCACAGTAGCTGACCCCACGACCAAGATACTCGTTTTCACCACTAATCTCCGCTCCCAGCGAGACTCCGACTGCCAGAATTACTGTTTGTGCCTCAATTAGATTTTCCCGTCCCCAGAGTTGATAGCCACCTTCATCCATTGCCGCGATCTTCTGAATCTCATCCTTGATAAATTCGGTGCCGACTTCCGTGGCATGTGCCCTTAATTTTTTGGCTAATTCCAAGCCACTAATCTGATTGATCCCCAGAAAGTTATCGATCTGGTGCGCTAGCGCAAGCTTCGAGCTATGCTCCTCTTTGCTGATCAGAACCACTTTTTTATTTCGCTGACGTGCATTGACCGCTGCCGCCAGTCCTGCCGGGCCTCCACCAACAATTGCTATTTCATACATATTAAAGCCTCCCTATAATACTTGATTACTTCAGTTCACCATGCTAAACCAGCAGGAATATTTTCTGTTACGCAGAATTAATTTAATGATTACAGCAAAAGAATTAAACTTGCTGCAAAATAATCAAATCAAATTGAAAGGTTGTGGGGTGTGTGCGAAAATTCCAAGCCATGCCTTCCCTGCGACAGATCTGGGGTAGATTCTGGCTAATTGCTTATTCTGACCAATGGATTCTGCTTGGTCGTTTCTGTTTAATCTTTCTTAATTATCTCATTATTTTCAATCAAACACAACTTTTTAAAAATAATTTTCCCAATATCTCCCCACTCGCCTCTGTTTTACTGCTGGCTTATGGCTTAATCTGCTTTCTCGGAACGCGTTTTAACAATATTCGTTATGTCAATTTCTCTTTAACCATCGCGGATATTATTCTGATCTCGTTTGGCTTCTTTTATTTCCCTTTGCCATTATTTCAGGGGGCATTCATTCTTTACTTTGTCGGACTGATTCTAGATATCTTTTATGGGGGTTATATTGGTAGCATCTTACTAACTCTCTTAATTGCTCTTGGTTATAGTACTGCGATGCTCTTCAAATCAGGTCCAACTACTTTACCAGCACTTTATTTCCAATTAGGCACATTGTTCGTCTGTAGTTCAACCTTAATTTTATTAAGTGCTAAAATTAAAAAGTCTGATCTGCTGATCCGCTTAGAGAAGGATCATGCCAAGAAACAGCTCCAGCGCGTCCAAGCAATTACTCAAATTGCCAAAGAAACTGCTAGCGGCTTAAATGGCGAAAAATTACTACAATTTATTATTCAAAAAGCCCTGAAACTGACTCGTTCAAAAGCTGGTGGCTTCATCTACAGAGATAATGAAGAACTTTATCGGGTCAAAACCACACAGGGTTTACCGCAATTTCTCACGGGTCAGGTAGTCGATATTACCAAAGGCTTACCCAGCTTAATTCTTAAAGAAAAAAAGAGTATCATTAGCGGCAATCCCGAATTCACTTTCAGTGAACAAAACGAATCGTTTCTCAAACCATATCAACATCTCTTAGCCGCACCCATCTGGTTTAAAGCCGAGATCATCGGATTAGTCTTTCTCCTTTCTGATGCTCGCAAAACACCTTATAATCAGAATGACCGTCTTTTTATTGAGACTCTTGCCGAACATACCGCTTTAGGCTTAATTCTCTCCGATCTCATGCAGATCTCAAATAATCTTAGTCTAAATGACTATTTAACTGGTCTGGGTAACAAACGCTTCTTCCAAGAAGAATTATCACGTTCACTCGCACTAGCGGAACGAGCACACTATCACTGCACTTTAATCATTCTTGAACTTGAAAATTTGCAACTCTTAATTAACGAATTCGGTTCTGAACAAGGAATTCTCATTATTCGTCATCTTGCCAAAATACTTAAAACAACTCTTCGTACTTCTGATTACCTTGCCCGTACCGAAGAAGGTCGTTTTATGCTGTTACTGCCACAAACCACGGCGGAGGAGTCTTTAATTTTAGAGCATCGCATCCAAAAATCACTGGAGGCAAACCAATTACAATTTAATAATCAGCCAATTCCAGTGCTCCTCAAATTTGGAAGCGCCGCTTATCCTACGGATGGCGTCAATACAGTTACGCTAATCAGTGCTGCTGAATTATCATTATCTCAAGCTAAAGTCACTGCTAATCAAGAAAATTTGCTCTTTAATGCTCCAAATCTATGAAAAACATTGCTTATCTGGAAAATATCTAGTAAAATATGAGTAACAATTTTCAAAAAAGCAGGGTAAAACAGTGGAAAATTTTTTGTGGTATCGTATCTTTAGATTTTTGTTTAATCTAATTCCAAGAACCTTACATCGTTGTGAAGTACTCGGTGCTGAGAATGTACCCGAAACTGGCGGTGTTATGTTAGTGGCAAACCATCGCAGTTTAATTGATCCACCTTTAGTTGGTGGAGCAGTTAAACGTAGAGTATTCTTTATCGCCAAAGAATCTCTCTTCAAACTACCAGTACTTGGCTGGCTAATGCATGTCTGGGGAATGCTCCCGGTTAAACGCGGACGAGCCGATCGCGAAGCAATCATCACTTCCATTAATGCGTTAGAATCAGGAAAAGCTTTTGGAATCTTTATCGAAGGCACACGTAACAAAACCACAGCAGAGATGTTACCTCCCAAACATGGTGCTGCAATGATCGCCACCAAAACTAATGCCCCAGTAGTCCCTATGGCGCTGGTCAATACGCAATATTTTTTACGTAGCTTCAAAAAAATCTGGGTGGTAATCGGAAAACCCATGGATTTTCAAGAATTTGAGCATTTAGAACGTAAAGAAAAATATGAAGCAATCTCCCAAAAGATTACTCAGGAGATTATTCGTTTAAGCCATACTGTGCCAAAGATGTAGAGACAGGTCGCGACCTGTCTCTACATCTTAATATGAAACCAAACCTGCTAAAATATTACATAATCCAGCATTCAGCTTGACAATTGTTTCATCACGATGCACATTTTTACTGTAACGCCAGAAGAGATACAGCTGCTCGTGCTCAAGAAATACATGCAACTCGATCAGATTAAAGCGCAGATTATCTGAATTTTCATCACAACCAACCTGCTCTGTTGCCTGACCAATACCCCATTTCTTGATAATTGCGTTATTGGCTACCGGTTGATAATTAAAAAGAATTCCTGGTCGTTTACGCAACTTTGCCAGAGCCGCCGAGAGCATCTCGTTACCACCCAAGTAGCGCAGCAGATTATAGCCATGTCCTTCGGTAGGAATCTTCATAATCTGTTGATTAAGTTCCCTAATGATCTCAATACTAGTTGTAGCTGAAGATCGCTTTAAAAACAGCAATCGTTCCAGAGAAAGCCAGCCTACTGTACGTCGTACATCAAGCTTGCCTCGTTGCGTCAGTAGATCACGTCCATTATTTAATACTGTAATATCCTGGTACTCTCTTCCTGTCCAATCAGTGATTGCTTGTAAAAATGCTCCCAGCAGAACATTAGCAACCTCAACACCTGATGTTTCTGCAAAATATCGTAATGACTTAGTGGCTTCAGGAGTAAAACTGGTCACATAATCACAAACTGAAGCAACAGTATTTTGAGAAGCTGTTTCTGGCAGATCCATCGGAAATCCAGCAATCTGATCCCATGGTAAGGATAACCAATACTCCTTCTCATTTGGTAGAATCTTTGCCTGTACCTCTTTTTCCAGTTCTCTGATCCATTCACCAGTGGAAGTAACTGTTTTCGGCAGTGTAAGTTCTGCACCACTACTTAACTGTTGATATGCCAGCATCAGATCATCCACCACGATCATCAAGGAAATGCTATCTACTAAAAGTCGATGTGCATTTATCCACAGGCGATAATCTGACTCACCCAGCTGAAAGAGAATCACTTGAATCAGATTACCTTGTTCCAGAATAAAATTATTCTGACGCCGGTCGCAGATGGTCTCCAAAATCTCTTGTTGCTCATTGGGATAAGGGCGTAAATCAAGATAACTAATCGGAGCAACCTTCCCTGGAGATTCAATCATCTGCAGCCAACCGGTTTCGGTATTTTGAAATCTAGCTCTCAGACTGCCGTGGTGATGATAGACTGCCAAGAAAGCCTCAACTAATTTGGGATATGAGATCGGTATATTCAAATGTAACAGCAGGTTGGCATTCCAGCGCGTAGGTTGCTTCTGTAATGCTAACTCCTCTAAAAACCAACGTTGCAGCACTGTTAAGGGTTGCCCTTCAAAACAAAGCAATTTCTCACTGGTACTCTCCACTTGACTCAACTGCCCCAATTGACGAATGGTTGGATGGGTGAAGATTTCTTTAATTGTTAAACTCAAGCCAGCTTGAACTGATTTTTGTATCAATTGCATTCCCAGCCAAGAATTCCCTCCCAATTCAAAGAAGTTCTGATCAATCCCAATTTCCTGACGGTTTAATAATTCTTGCCAAATTGCCAGTAAAATTTTCTCTGGTTCAGTGGTTGGAGGGATAAGTTTATTTTGCGTTGCTGTCTGCAATAGCTCGTGTAATATGCTTGACTCAATCTGTCCCATTTCATTTAGCGGTAGCTCCTTCAGGCTAATCAGTCGCTCTGGAATCAGATGGGCTGGCAGGCGCAGTGCTAATTCTAACTGTAATTGCTGTAAATCAAGTTCTACTCCCGTTACTGGTTGTAGCAATGCCAACAATGACTCATTGCCTCTCTCTGATTCTGATAAGACTACACAAGCAGCTATTTCTGGTAATTCCAATAAAGTTGCTTTAATCTTCTGCAGATCTACCCAGAAACCTCGTATCTTAATCTGATCAGTACCACATCCTAAAAGATCCAGCTGACCTTCGGGCAACCAACGTGCCAAGTCTCCAGTACGGAAAAGTCTTGCTTTTCGTCCACCATTAAAGAGATCCTGTAAAAACCATTTCTGATTTAGACCATCATTATTATAGTAACCCTCTGGTATCTGCTCACCACCAACATAAATCTCACCAACTACCCCAACCGGAACTGGTTGCAAGAATGAGTCCAGCAGATAAATTTGAGTATTGGCAAGCGGACTACCAATTGGCAGGACATCTCTTTCCTTGCCAGTGTAACAGTAGGCAGTGACATTAGTAGTCGTCTCGTTATAACCATATTCATTTACCAAAGTTACATCAGGTAACACCTGATAATGCTCTTTCGCAATCTGAATCATTCCTGCTTCTCCAGATAAACTGACTACTTTGAGACTTCGCGCAATTGCCAGCCTTGGATTTTGCAATAAACGATGATAATACTTTACCCGACTGGCAAGATGCGTTACTTGATGCGCCTGCATCATTTCCATGATTAACTGTACATTAGAAAGCTCAGCTTGATCCACCAGCACCAACTTATTTCCAGAAAGCAAAGCACTGTAAATACTGGCAACTGAACCATGTTGGTTCAAGCCATAAAGATTCATTAATGATTCCATTGGTTCTTGATAGAACTTATAGCGTGCCCAGATCGCGGCAATCAAATTAGCATGACTTACCCCTACGCCACGCAGATTATTGTTAGCATCAAAAGTGTAGGTAATATAGGCTAAACTATCTGCTGGTGGCTTCTTCAGAGTAACTCGCTCATCTTCCAAAACTCGTCCTACCAATTGCACCTTCTCGTAATGTCTGGCTTCCACCTCTGCTGGTAGATCATAATCCGCAATTAGCAAATTGGCTTCACTATCTGCTAAGACCATTTTCATCTGTGCAGCTGACCAGTTGCTGTCAAATGGGAGATAGGTTGCTCCAATCTTCAAAACCCCTAGAATGGCAATTACCATTTTACTGGCTGATTCAAAAGAAAGAGCAATTTTATGACCAAAGCCCAGCTCCTGATTTGTTAGATAGCGTGCCACATTATTAGCCAGCTCATTCAGTTTAGTATAAGTGTACTGTTGACGCCGATCAACCATGGCAATTCTGGTACTATAACTACCTACAATCTTCTCAAACCTTTCCATCACTGTCTTTTCAATTGGGAGGATCATCGTTTCGCTATTCCAATTTTTCAAAAGTGTCTGTTTCTCGATCGGGGTCAGCATCTCCAATTGAATAATTGGCAGCTCTGGGGTTTTCAAGACTGCTTCGAGGAGCATCATTAGATGGGCGGCGATTCGTTTGATGGTAATCTCCTCAAAGATATCCGTACTGTAATCAATCGTTCCGATTAGTTCCTGTTGACTTTCAAAGAAATTAAACCGCAGATCATAAGGGCAGGCATAACTATGAAAGACTTCAGAACGGGTCGTAATTCTCTGCAGATTATTTAGTAATGGTTTAAGCTCTTGCAATCCAAGACATACTTGAAAAATCGGCGTCTGTGAAAGATTGGCTTCCGGCTGAACTGCTTCAATAATCTTCTCCAAAGGTAATTCCTGATAAAGCTGTGCTTCATGAAGATTATTTCGAATTCGTCGCAGAATAGTTAAAAAATTATCTGATGATTTCAATTGACAGACCAGCGGCAGAGTATCTCCAATCGGACCTATCACTTTCGCTGACTCTGCTGAACGTTTGGTTTGAATTACCCCAATCACAAAAGATTCCTGTCCGCTATAACGATAAAAAAGAATCGCAGTAACCGCGAGCAACAAAGTTACGTGCTCAAGCTGATATTCTCGTGCCGCTTGATGCAACACCTCTAAAAACTCAGGTGGAATTATAAATTCCAGATTCTCACTTTGATAATTCTTAACCAGTGGACGAGGATGATCAGTTGGCAGATACAAAGCAGGAATACCCATCAGCTTACTGCGCCAATAATCTTCTGCTTGAACAAACCACTCCTCTGCAGATTGTTCACGC
>JBFYZC010000151.1:0-3177 GCA_041309705.1 Bacillota bacterium
ATCCATTCTGATTCACACTTGGTTAACAACTCTGCTCCAGTTTCTGTAACTACTACAGTATCCTCAATTCCTACCACACCAATTCCCGGCAAAGCGACTTTTGGTTCCAAAGCCAGTACCATCCCGATTGCCAAAGTTTCTTCCATTCCCCCCGCAATAAATGGCGGTTCATCAAGTTCTAACCCCAGACCATGCCCGACAAACTTTACTTTTTCAGTTCCCAAACCCATAAATTCCGTCGCCAAACCTGCTTCAGTAGCAATTTTTACTGCCAGATCGTAAAGTTCTCCCCAAGCTCTCCCTGGTCTTAATTCTTTAATTAACTCCTGCTCAATCAGGCACATTGTTTGATAGGCATGGAATGTTTTTTGATCTGGCTCACCCCAACTCATCATTCTCGTTTGATCAAGATGATAACCCTCCAGATTAAAGGCATAATCTAAAATCACTGCTGCACCTTTATTAATGGGAAGATTCGCCGCTCCATAAGGCACTGCTGGAGAAAGACCCAAACCACTACAGATTCCATCAAACTTCGTACCTGCCAAACTGTTCTCTCCTGCAGCACAGATTCCATAGTTCATCTCAACCGCTTCGCGGTGACAGCGCACTAAGCCCGTATGACCATTCAGACGAAAATAAGATTCCAATGCCGCACTCAACTCAAGCTCAGTAATTCCAGCCCAAAATGCTTCCTGAATTATTTCTGGCACTCCCGCCATAATCTTACCTGCTCGCGCCTGAATCTCAATTTCCAAGGGTGATTTAATCATTCGTAATTTACGCAACTCCCAGCTCAGATCAGCCAGTTCCATTGGCAAGAGCTGCTGCCAACGCAACACCGCTGCATATGAAATTCTATCAAACGAGAGACCAATCTTTCCTGTTGGGGAGAGTTGATTTTTTTGTAAAATTTGTTTTAAATCCCTAGTACTATTAAAATACTCAAGTTGCGCCCAAGGCACCTCACTGGCAATTGCCGCTAATGCCTTACGTGCCAATAAAATTGGTTCTCCAGTTGCCGGAACTAAAAGATACAGCGGCTTAAGCGAGCCGCTGTAATAATAAAGATCTACATTATCGCTCAAAATTGCTAAAGTAATCCCTCGCTGCTGCAAAAGTTCCTGCAATTGTTGTAAACGATTACAATATTCTAACTTAGGAAACATTTTTCTCAAACCACCTCACGAATATTATAAGAAAAAATTTATTAGCCACGTTGACGCAGCTCTTTCGCCAGATTAAGCATCTCTTGCGCATGTTGTTTAGTAGTCTCAGTTACTTGTGCCCCGCTTAGCATCCGTGCCAGCTCAGTGACTCGTTCGCTTTCTTCAAGGGCTCGCACTGTCACCACTGTTCGATCTCCCATGGCTTGCTTTTCAATATAAAAGTGATGCCCTGCCATACTTGCTATCTGCGGCAGATGAGACACCGAGATTACCTGACGCGAGAGACCAATGAGCAACATCTTTTCTGCTACTGCTTGAGCAGTTCGCCCTCCGATTCCAACATCAATTTCATCAAAAACCATGGTTGGAATCTGATCCAGTTCCGCTAAAATTGCTTTTAAGGCGAGCATAATACGGGACATCTCTCCTCCCGAAGCAATCTTGCCCATCGGCTTCAAGCCCTCACCAGGGTTGGGAGCCACTAAAAATTCAATCACATCCACACCAGTTTTGCTAAAAGCAACTCTTTGATTACCATAAATCAAGCCATCTTCAGCTTTGATTTGCGTAAGCTGAATCTCAAAGCGACTTTTACTCATATTTAGATCTGCTAATTGCTGCATTATGGCATCTTGAAGCCGCTTCGCCCCAAGCTGACGTAATTTCGAGAGTTCGCTTCCGATTTCTCCCATTTTCTCACAGAGACTCAGCAGCTTACCTTCTAATTTTTTAGAATGCACTGAATAATTTTCAAGAATTTGCAACTCCACAGCACATTTCTCGGCAAACAGCATCACCTCTGCAGTAGTATGACCATATTTTCTTTTTAAACGTCCTAATTCTTCAAGACGTTCCGTAATCTCATTCAAGCGCCCTGGATCAAATTGAATCTTTTCCTGATAATCACGTAATTCTCGCGCTGCTTCTTCAGTTTGACAAAGTGCTTCCGTCAAGGAACTTAAGGTTACTTTTAAACGTGAATCCACTTCAACTACTTGTTCTAAAGACCTTTTAGCCGCACCTAACAGTTCAATCGCTGCCATACCTTCTAAGTTCTCATAAAGAGCTTGATAAGCCTCAACCGCTGCAGCATAAAGCTTTTCAGCAGAACTTAAAATTTCACGTTCCTTCAGCAACTCTTCATCTTCGCCAATCACCAGATGTGCTTTTTCAATCTCATCTAATTGAAAACGCAAAAGATCACTACGGCGTAATGCATCAGCCTCATTTTGCTGTAATTTATGATACTCATTTGACAAATTATACCATTCTTGATATAATTTAAGATAAGTATCTTTTAGTTCAATAAGCTCCGCACCACAATAGCGATCTAACAGTTCAAGCTGCTTCTCAGTTAAAAATAGTGATTGATGCTGATGTTGACCATGAATATCAATTAAAAATTCTCCAATTTTAGCTAGCGAAAGCACTGTCACTAGCTGCCCATTAACCCGACAACGATTTTTTCCATTACTACTAATCTCACGCTGAATAATTAAAGTTCGATCTTCATCCAGTTCAATCCCTAACTCATCCAAGCAATGATCTAAATCATCACGTTTGGTAAGGGTAAAAATTGCTCCGACACTTACTCCGTCAGCTCCAGCACGAATCATCTCCGAACTAAAACGTCCTCCCAAAGCAAGTCCCAAAGCATCAATAATAATCGACTTTCCTGCTCCAGTTTCACCAGTAAGGACATTGAATTCGGCATCAAATTCCAAACGCAACTCCTCAATCAAAGCTAAATTTTTTACCGTAATCTCTTGCAGCAAAGAACTACCTCCTCAACTGATCGAGTCGTTCCAGTACAGTTGGCACTAGTTCAGACTTGCGTACCACTAAAATAATCGTATTATCTCCAGCTACCGAGCCAATTACTTCCGGTAATTCCAAATCATCAAGCACATCTGCTACTCCCTGGGCAATTCCACTCATAGTTTTAATCACCACAATATTTTCAGCAGCCTCAATTGAGATTACTGCATCTTCAATCATTCGTTGCGCA
>JBFYZC010000152.1:0-2651 GCA_041309705.1 Bacillota bacterium
CCTTAGCAATTCGATGGATTGTAAAAAATGCTCGTGCTCGTGGTGGCGAGAAGACTATGCAAGAAAAATTGGCATCCGAACTGTTAGATGCTTCTCAAAATGTTGGTGCTTCAATTAAAAAACGTGAAGACACTCACAAAATGGCAGAAGCCAATCGGGCTTTTGCACACTATCGTTGGTAAAACTATTGTTATGCTGACTTTTTATCGAGTAATTCAAGTTGTTGATTTTGGAATACTTTGTTAAAAAATACTTGAGTTACTAATAAATTGTCACCAAATTTTTAGAAATCACAAATATTTGCTGCAGAGTTTTGCGGAGGTAATAATTTTGTCTAGAAAATATGATTTAAATAAAGTACGCAATATCGGAATCATGGCACATATTGATGCTGGAAAAACCACTACAACTGAACGAATTCTATTTTATACCGGAAAAGTTCATCGTATGGGTGAAGTTCATGATGGTGCAGCAACGATGGACTGGATGGTTCAAGAGCAAGAGCGGGGAATTACTATTACCTCTGCGGCTACTACATGTGAATGGGTTGGACATCAAATTAACATTATTGACACACCCGGGCACGTGGACTTTACCGTAGAAGTAGAACGTTCTTTACGAGTTCTAGATGGTGCTGTAGCAGTTTTCTGTTCGGTTGGTGGAGTTGAACCACAATCAGAAACAGTCTGGCGTCAGGCTGACAAATATGGTGTTCCACGTATTGCCTTTATTAACAAAATGGATCGAATCGGAGCGGATTTCTTCCGCGGTGTCGAGATGATCAAAAATAGATTAGGTGCAAATCCAGTACCAATTCAACTGCCAATCGGTGCAGAAGATCAATTTATTGGAATTATTGACCTAATTACTCAAAAGGCACATATTTATGTTGATGATTTAGGAACTCAAAGTCCAGCAACAGAGATTCCTGAAGATTTACAAGATTTAACCAAAGAATATCGTAACAAAATGTTGGAATCACTAGCGGAACACGATGAAGCTTTAATGCTGAAATATCTCGAGGGAGAAGAAATTTCTATCGCCGAGATTAAAGAGGCACTTCGTCATGAGACCATCGCTACTAAAATTACTCCAGTAATCTGTGGTTCGTCCTTTAAAAATAAAGGCGTACAAATGTTGCTGGACTCAGTAGTGGACTATCTGCCTTCACCATTGGATTTACCAGCAGTGAAAGGTACTGTTCCTGGTGAAAGTACTGAGCTGATCCGTAATGCGGATGATAAAGAACCATTTTCAGCTTTGGCTTTTAAAATCATGGCTGATCCATATGTTGGAAAGTTAGCTTTCTTCCGTGTATATTCTGGTACTTTAACCAGTGGTTCTTATATTTTAAATTCTACTAAAAACAAACGCGAGCGGGTTGGACGAATTCTCCGTATGCATGCCAATCATCGTGAAGAGATTACTGAAGTTCACACCGGAGATATTGCTGCCGTAGTTGGTCTAAAAGATACAACAACTGGAGACACTTTATGCGATGAAAAGCAGCAAGTGATCTTGGAATCAATGGAATTTCCTGATCCAGTAATTGATATCGCAATTGAGCCAAAAACGAAAGCAGATCAAGATAAACTTGGACTTTCACTGGGACGTCTGGCAGAAGAAGATCCTACTTTCCGAGTCCGTACTGATCATGAAACTGGTCAAACGATCATCTCGGGAATGGGTGAACTACATTTAGAGATTATTGTTGACCGTCTTTTACGAGAGTTTAAAGTGGAAGCAAATGTAGGTAAACCTCAAGTTGCTTATCGTGAAACAATCAGACAAACAGTCAAAACTGAAGGAAAATTTGTCCGTCAAAGTGGTGGACGAGGTCAGTATGGACATGTTTGGTTGGAACTTTCGCCACTTGAGCCAGGTTCAGGCTTCCAGTTTGAGAACAAAATTGTGGGTGGTGTAGTCCCGCGTGAATACATTGCTCCAGTTGAAAATGGTGTCAAAGAAGCTATGCAAAATGGAATTTTAGCTGGGTACCCTGTAGTTGATGTTAAAGTTACCATTTATGATGGTTCTTATCACGAAGTTGACTCTTCAGAAATGGCGTTTAAAGTTGCTGGTTCAATGGCATTTAAGGAAGGTTCCAAAAAGGCTAACCCAGTAATTCTAGAGCCAATTATGAAGGTCGAGATTGTGACCCCAGAAGAATATATGGGAGACATCATGGGAGATTTCAATTCACGTCGTGGTAGAATTGAAGGAATGGAAGCTCGTGCGGGTGCGCAAGTAATTCGCGGCTTTGTACCACTTTCTGAGATGTTTGGTTACGCTACCACGATTCGTTCGAGCTCGCAAGGGCGTGCCACATATGTAATGCATTTTTCACATTACGATGAGGTTCCAAGAAATATCGCTCAAACGATTATTGAAAAAGTCGGTTAAGATTAATTCAATAATAATTTAAGACAGTCAATTTTTAAAGGAGGAAGTAACCGAAATGGGAAAACAGAAATTTGAACGTACCAAACCTCATGTGAATATCGGAACAATTGGTCACGTTGACCATGGTAAAACTACCAGTACCGCAGCGATCACTTTGGTTTTGTCAAAATCAGGTAAAGCAAACTTTGTCAAATTTGATGAAATTGATAAGGCACCAGAAGAGAAAGAACGCGGTATCACCATTAACA
>JBFYZC010000153.1:0-6566 GCA_041309705.1 Bacillota bacterium
CAAATTTTTATGAGGTGTCTGAGCTGGAACAATTGCGTGACCTTTACCTAAAGGAGATTGGAAAATTCTCGGTAGAACTACAGGCAAAAGCAGCCGAACTGGAACTACCAACACTGAAGAAGATTCCCATTGGACTGGAGCAGGTTTTGGTGCAGTTGAAGAATGCTTACAAAAAGCAGAATTATCTTACTTTAAGTACCGAATTACCATTTGTCTTAGCACAATTAGCCGGGCTGAGTCAACCCTTCTGGCGGCTTGGGCAGTTTAGCCTGAGTTTCCTCGCCGATCTGGATATTCCCGAATGGGAGAATGAACCGGAAGGATATGATGCCCTCTTTGGTGAACTACCAGAACTTTGGGATGATTTTCCTCGCCGTCTCAAGCGTAATGTGTCAGCCGGAATCTATCTCAATCCAACCGAGGTTGAGGAGCTTGCGATGCTGCTCTCGAAACATCGGGAGCAGATTATTCGCAAGATGGCGCTGAAACAGATGACTACCGAGGTAAGTGAGGCGTTACTGCAAAAAGTCTTGGAGGCATTAGCCTATGCCAAATATTACAACTTGGGTTTGATGGAAGCAACTGATCTTTTTGAGACACAGATTATTCAATATCCGTAATAAAAAAAGAGACGCATGAGAATGCGTCTCGCGCTTTAATCTCAGGGAGGTGAAGTGAGTGGTAAAGAAGATTCCGATTGGAATTGATGATTTTGCCGAATTAATTGAGAAAGACTATTATTTTGTGGACAAAACGTTTTTAATTCAGGAAGTGATCGATTCAGGAGCCAAAGCTACTTTGATTACACGACCACGTCGTTTTGGAAAGACCTTGAATCTATCAATGTTAAGGTATTTTTTTGAAAAGAACGAACTAAGTAAGCTCTCTCTCTTTAATGGTTTAAAAATTATGCACGCCCCGCAGTCAACTTTAGCTAGGCAAGGCAAGTATCCGGTAATTTTTTTGACGTTTAAAGAAGCGAAGCAATCTGAATTCTCAGTCTGCCTTGATTTTTTAAAGAGTCATCTGGCTGATGAGTATAAACGCCATAGCTACTTGCTGGTATCAGAGCGAATCTTAGCAGCCGATAAAGAGCTGTTTGAAGCAGTGCTTAAGCTGACCCCGACCTTTGAACAGCTGGGTAATAGCTTGAAACTATTAACTCGTTTATTAGCAACGCATTATCAAGAGCAAGTAATTGTTTTACTTGACGAGTACGATACACCAATTAATTTTAGTTACATTAACGGGTATTATCCTGAAATGATTGAGTTCATGCGGAGCTTTTTGGGTGGTGGGCTAAAGAATAATCCTCATCTGGAGTTGGCAGTAATTACTGGAATCTATCGTGTCGCTAAAGAGAGTATCTTTTCGGGAATTAATCATCTCGAAGTTTGTACGATTTTGAGTGATTTTTATCAAGAGCAGTTTGGCTTTACCGAGAGTGAAGTGCGATTGGCTTTGGAGGAGTATCAACTATCAGAGAACTTAGCAGAGATTAAAACCTGGTATAATGGATATTTGATTGGCAAGACTGAGATCTATAATCCCTGGTCGATTATTAATTATTTGAAGACCAGACAACTTCAGGAACATTGGATTAATACTTCGAGTAATGACTTGATTATGGAGCTTTTAGCACACTCCAGTAAGGAAATTAAAGCAGATTTAGAAGAGCTTTTGAAGGGTAATTTGATTCAGGCAGTAATTGACGAGAATACAGTTTACGGAAGTATTGATACTCAAGCAGATAGTATCTGGAGTTTTCTCTTTTTTAGCGGGTATTTAAAAATGGTGGCACGAGAACCACTGGAGACTGGGGTAAATTTGAGCAGTTTATGTATTCCGAATCAAGAGGTTTTTAAGTTTTATCGCGCGATGGTTACACACTGGTTTGGAGTAAGAATTAAAAATCGGAAGATTGATCTATTGTTAAAAAGTTTATTGACTGGGAATGTAGAAGATTTCGCCTATCTCTTTCAGGAGTTGCTTCTGGAAACGGTAGGAATTTTTGATCTGGCAGGGAGAAACGAGAATCCTGAAGTCTTTTATCATGCCTTTGTTTTGGGTTTATTGGTTTACTTAGAAGAGACTCATCTGCTCAAATCAAACCGTGAGAGTGGTTATGGGCGTTATGATATTATGTTGATTCCTAAAGAACCTACTGATTTAGGCGTAATTATTGAGTTTAAAAAGGTCAATCATTTGGCAGCCGAAACGTTAGAAAGTGCTGTAACGAAAGCGTTGCGTCAGATTGAAGAGAAACAATATGAAACAGAGCTCCGTAGTTTGGGAGTCATGCAGGTGTTAAAGCTGGGAATGGCGTTTGAAGGAAAGAAAGTTTTGGTTAGGGCAGGATGAGGAGAAAATCACTGTGAGACACATGAAAAAGTGTCTCGTTTTATTTGCAGAATGAATCAGGCGACTTGATTTAGAAATGGGAAGTGAGAGGCGGGAGGTGAGTTACAGAATCATTCGGGTGAGTTACAGAATCATTCAGGCGACATGCAAAGTCATTCAGGCGGGTTGCAAAGTCATTCAGGCGAGATGCAGAATGAATCAGGCGAGTTGCAGAATGAATCAGGCGAGTTGCAGAATGAATCAGGCGAGTTGCAGAATGAATCAGGCGAGTTGCAGAATGAATCAGGCGACTTACAAAGTCATTCAGGCGGGTTGCAGAATGATTCCTACGAGATGTAGAATGATTCAGGCGACCTGCAGAATGAATCAGGCGACATGCAAAGTCATTCAGGCGGGAAAATTGTATTTTGTTTCGTAGGGGCAGGTCACCGTGCCTGCCCTGTAGAGACGCACGACGATGCATCTCTACATAAATGCAGGGCAACCACAGGGGGTTGCCCCTACGTGATACATTAAATAACCAATCTGCCAAATCCACCTACCAAATCCCCGCGCCTGCTCCCCAAACCATATCCCCCTGATGAGGGAGAAAATGCGGAGCATAGGGGGAGTGCATCCGTTCCTACATCAACCTTTCACATTTATGCTTTCCCCCAAGATCTTCCCTAATTCTACCAGATCTTTCGCGAGCCAGGTTGGTACTTCGGCACTTAACTCTTCAGGTGAACCATAGCCATATAAAACCCCGATTGAGTCAACTCCGACGATTTTTGCTCCAATCAGGTCGTGTTTCCGGTCGCCAATCATCACTACCCCTGAATAATCAGTTACCTTTAAGTTTTCCAAAGCGTAGGCAATAACCTCAGCCTTCTCAACCCGACTGCCATCGAGATTGCTGCCAGCTACAAAAGTGAAATAAGCGAGAATTCCAAAGTGGGCGAGGATCTGTTCGGCATAGACGGTTGGCTTGGAAGTAGCAACTGCTAAGGTTTTGCCTTGCGTTTGCAACGCTTGCAGCAGCTCGGGAACTCCAACAAAGATTTCGTTTTCGTAAAGTCCGGTTACTGCAAAATACTCGCGATATTTAGCAATGGCAGCAACGGCAGTTGTCTCGTCAAATTGATAGAAATTCATAAAAGAGTATTTTAAGGGCGGTCCGATCAATGGAATCAGCTCTTCTAGACTTGCAGTGATCCCAAAGCTTGCTAAAGCATACTGTACTGATTTAGTAATCCCTAATTTGGGGTCAGTGAGCGTGCCATCCAGATCGAAGAGGATGGTCTGATATTTTTTAGAGCTTGACAAGTGAGAGAGCTCCTTTCCTGATTCTACCTCAAACTTTTAATCAATGCCTCGCTAAGTGGATTGCCATGTTGATCAATCAGACTGAAATTCATTCCTTTATAAGTCCAGCAGGCTCGTCCAATCTTTAATTCCCGGAAGATTGCGGCGAGATCACTATGCCAATTGATGCGGCTCTCTAGTGAAGCTTGGTCAATGACTCCGTATTCACCACAGTACAATGGTTTTCCTGTTTTGGCAAGGAATTCGACTGCTGGAGCTAACTCTTCCTCCAGTATATGATAGTCTAATCTTTTGCCGAGATATTTTTCTAAACCGAGAATGTTGGTAGTAACCAGCTCAGGATTGCTCTCGCTGATAGTCTTGATAATTGCTTCTAGCTCATCAGGTGTGCCAGGATAATTGAAAGACTCGTGGAGCGAGGGCATCCAGCTAGCTTTCTGATGGGTGAAATACATTGGTTCGTAAAAATGGAAAGTATAGATGAGATTTGGAGTGTCAGTGATCTCCAGTTCTTGCAGGTGATGCAGCGAACCATAATTATTACTGCCGATGATAATTTTGCGTTGGGCATCAATCTTGCGAATCGTGCTAACTGCTTTTTGGGAGAGTTTGTTCCAGGGAGTACTATTGGGGAGAACTACTTCATTGAGCAATTCAAAGATTAAATAATCACCTTCACTGGCATAACGAGTGGTGAGCATCTGCCAGAGTTTTAAATATCTTTCCTCATAGGCAGGATCAGTAAATAATTTACTGTTTTGGGGCGAATGAAAGACAAAGCCTGGGGCATGGTGCAGATCGATGATGACGTTAAGGTCATATTTTTTTGCCCAGCTAAGTGCTTGATCGAGATAACCTAAGCCAACCTCATTATTTTCAATGACCGGATAATCAATCGGCAACCGCAGGTGGTCGAGCTTCCAGCTCGCGAGTTGCGCAAAGTCTTTTTCGGTAATAAAGGTTTGCAAATGTGCTTCGCTGTAGGTTGGATATTGGGAGAGCCAGCCGCCGAGATTGACACCAGAATTAAAACCATTCATTAATAAAAAACCTCCAGTTTAGTTTCAGTCTGTTAATTTACAAAAGCAAGATTAAGCAAATTATATTGATAATAGAGATTGATGTCAATCGTGTTTACACTTTTATAATGTGATAAAACCTCGAAAAGTAAGTCGAATTACCATTTCACACAAGATATACTGCACGTTAGTGCGTCGTGACACTATATCTTGCACGAAATATTTGACTAAATACTTTTTAGGGCATTATCATAATGTAGATTTTTAATTATATTTTACAAAAATTTAACTTTTGTGTTATAATAAAATGACCAATTAAACTAAAGGGGGCATATCAATAATGTTCGTCAAGGAATGGATGACTGTTAATCCAATTATTGTAACTGAGCAGACACCACTGGTAGAAGCAGGGGAATTAATGCGACAGCATCAGATTACGCGGCTTTTGGTTTTACGTGATGACCATCTGGTCGGAATTGTGACCAAAGAGGACTTGTTGAAAGTTTCGCCTTCCACTGCCACTACTTTGAGTGTTTGGGAGCTGAATTATGTTCTCTCAAAATTGGTGATTAAAGAGGCGATGACTAGAAATCCTTTGAGCATTGATGCGGAAGCAACAATTGAAGAAGCGGCGTTATTAATGCAAAAAAATAATGTTAGCAGTCTGCCGGTTTTAGCCGCAGGTCGTTTAGTGGGAATTATTACGGAATCGGATATTTTTCGTGCTTTTGTCGATCTGATGGGTTTATCACGAGTCGGAATCAGAATAACGATTGATCTCGAGGATCGAATAGGGATTGTGGCAGAATTAACTGAACTTTTAAAACAAGAAGGGGTAAATATTATCTCGCTCGCAATCTTTCATCGTCATGATACTGGTGGGGAGTTAGTCTTGCGTCTGAATCAGCTGAAGCCAGAGATACTAACCAAGCTGGAACAGGCTGGTTATAAAGTGGTTCATGCAGTTGAGTTTAAATAGATAAGGGTGTGGGTTAGATGTCTTGGTGTCCGAAGTGTAAGGCTGAGTATCAAACCGGAATTGAGATCTGTAATGATTGTCAAGAGAGTCTGGTGGAGAGTCTGTTAGAGAATGAGCGGCATATTAATCCAGAATCATTTTTGATGGTGGTAAAGGATGAATTGGAAGCAGGGATCATCGAAGCGAAATTATCGGAGGCTGAGATTCCGGTATTAAAGAAACATCCTGGTACAGGAGAATATTTGACTTTATATATGGGTTACACTCCATTTGGCATCGAGCTTTATGTCCCAACGAAGGCTTTGGAGATGGCACGTGAGATTATTGCCTTGGAGGGGACGGAGGAGCTGGATGAGAGGACTAAAAATGATCTTTATCAATTAAGAGAATCACATCAAAAATCAGTCAAAATTAAGAGCTGGATGTTATTTTGCTATTTTATTTTACTACCATTGCTTATTTCGGTAGGAATTATAACTATTTCTTATTTTTTAAATAAGTGAATTATTCTTGTTTTCAATCAGCCTGCTATAGGCTGTTTTTTTATGCAATTAAATTTTTATTTAAAAACACTTTCCTTTTATGGTAAATACTGTTACAATCATCTTTGATGAAGTGAGTTTACAATATTGTATTACATATTTTCCGGTAAAGATCTTTTATTTTACCGAGTGAAAATATCCAGCGTACTAGGGATTTTTCGGAAGGTAAAATGAATTAGATCTTTCGGAAAATATATAACAAAAGGGTGAGTGATAGTGGAAAAAAAATTAATTTATAGTGCCTGTTTTTTGGGGTTCACTTTTTCGTTAATTACTGCAGTTTTATTAATGGTGCTCTCGCTAGTAATCTCAACCCCATTGTTCATTAGTGAAAAGATTGTTGCGCCACTTCAAGCGAGT
>JBFYZC010000154.1:0-2870 GCA_041309705.1 Bacillota bacterium
ATGAATCAGCATACACGCCCAGAGTGATTGAGTCCGTTTCAAAACATAACCTTCCAACATTCCAAAACAGAAGACAAAAATTAGCGAACCATAGATTGCTGTTTGTAAAAATAGTCCTTCACGATACCATTTCGGAAAATGAATCAAGAGAAATAACCCTGATGAGAGCAGGTTAGCATTCCAAAATCCCATGCTCTCATTTAATTTTTGCAATAAAAAGCCACGAAACACAACTTCTTCAGTGAAACCAATCAAAACTACTGCACTTAACAGGGTGTACCAATCAAGCATTGGATAAAAAGTTTTCTTCAAAAAAATCATTTGCGAGAGCAAAACATAGCCACTCATCACTACACCGAGACCAAGACCCCAAACCAATCCTTGAACAAAATTTTCTTTTAACTTTAGATAATTTAAAAAATTAGTACGATCTCGATATTTAATAATCAAACAGACTGGCAAAGTCCAGATTAAAAACTTAATTAACAGCTTTAAATAAGGATTGATTAGACCAATCTTTTCTTTGAGTGTTAACTCAAAAAGTGCCCAGATTGTAAAGAACAAAAAAGTATAAAGGGCAAGAAAGACTAATTCTTTAGTTTTCGTTTTTTTGATTGTTTTTTCATTCATATTTAACCCCTAAGATTTGACATTGATTATTAGTTCATAATTCCATTCTTGATTGCTTGCGCTAACCCCTTAGAATTTTCCCATGCCATTGAGTGCCCTGCATTTTTGACAATCTCAATATGTACTCCATGTTCAGCTAATATCTGCACATCAAGATCTGGCAATGAATTTTCACCAAAAATAAACGTTTTAGGACAATTTAACGCATAAAAAATTTCTCGCCACGAAGGGGTTTCTCCCTCGATTGCTGATTTGGAGATTTGGTAAACTGCCTGTGGAGCCGCCACCCTAAAACTAGCTGCCCACATTTGATTAGCGCTATTTTGGTTTTCTAAAATAATTTTTCGAAAGCCTTCCTCAATAAATTCTTCAATTTTATATGCTGCAATCGCTTTACTGGTAAAACCACCACCACTATCTAAATTTGCTTCACTTAAAATAATTTTTGAAATACGCTCTCTACATCGATTAGCCAAAGAGAGCGCAATTGCGCCACCCAGACTATGCCCATATACTATTAGTTTATCTAATTCCAAATAATCAATAAAATCTAGCAGATATGCAGCATGATCACTTACTTGATAACCAAAGTCATCTGGTTTATCGCTAAAACCTGAACCCAGCAGATCAGGAAGGATTCGTCTATTTCCTAATAGCTCTTCTTGAGCTGCAACCTGTGGATAGTCAAATGAACCTGCACATCCTAGACCATGAATAAAAAGAATCGGAGTGCCTTCACCCGGAAAATCATGATAACGGATACGATTTTTTGAATCTTTCAAAATAAATTCCTGCATCTTAACCCCTCACAAAAAATTCTCTTCAACCAAAAAATACTACTTCTTTTTCCGCCAAGCAAAAGCACTGCCACGCATCAAGATCTCTTCCCCATATTTAGTTTTCAAAGCATCAATCGTCTTGGTCAATTGATACTCTTCTTCTGCCTGATCCCAGAGCGTTAACTGTTGCATGGATAATTCTAACGAAGTTAAATTAGAAATCTTAATCCCTAGTAGACGCACTGCTTCACCATGCCAGACTTTTTGCAAAAGTTCTCGTACTTCGGTAGCAATCTCACTATCTAAAGAGAGATAATTCATTCTCGTTTGCGAACGAGTAATTGTTTTGAAGTCAGCATAGCGTAGTTTCAACGTAACTGTTTTTCCAGCCATCTCTGCCGCTCGCAAACGCCGCCCTACTAACTCTGACAACCACCACAAAACCGCTTCTAATTCTTCCTGATTATTACTATCATCATTTAACGTAATCTCCTGACTAAAAGATTTCAAAGGTGCTGCCTCAGCTAATACAGGAGAGTTATCTTTTCCCAAAGCCATTTGATATAAATGAGCCCCATTAGCGCCAAACCAACTAACTAATTGACGTTCACCTAATTTAACCAGCTCACCTACTTTGCTAACGCTCATTTCACTCAAAAAAGCGGCAGTTTTCCCACCCAATCCAGGTAATTTCTCAATTTCCAATCCCTGTAACCATTGTATCGCGTTTGAGTCTAAAATTATCAAACCATCTGGTTTTTGATAGTCCGAAGCAATTTTAGCTAAAAGCTTATTATTAGCCACTCCAATCGAACAAGTCAGACCAGTTGCTGCTCTAATTTGAGCTTTAATCTTTAAAATCAATGCTCTTAACTGTTCTTCATTCTGAATCATCCCAGTCAGATCTATAAACGCCTCATCAATTGAGACTACCTCTACTACTGGTAAAAATTCCTTAAGTAACCCAAAAATCCTCCTTGAGAACCAGAGATACTTTTGGTGATCTGCCTCAACAAAGATTCCTTGGGGTGCTAAACGCTTCGCTTCTGTAACCGGCTGCCCCGACTTTACACCTAACGCACGTGCGGTATAAGAAGCGGTTGCCACTACACCACGTCCTCCGCCACAAACGATTAACGGTTGGTCTTGCCAGTGCGGACTAGTCTTGGCTTCAATTGCTGCAAAAAAGGCATCCATATCCAGATGTGCGATAATTCGTTCAGTTTTCATAAGCAACACTCACCAGTTGCCAACTCATATTTTTAGTATAAAAACACAACTCATAAAGATCATGAGACTCCGTATTCACTACAAAATGACAATTACGAGACTGCCCTTCAAAAACACTCCAACTATTATTAATTCCAGTTACTCGATAAAGACGTTTCCGCCAACTGAAATAACGCGGATAGAGACGACCATATTGAAAGAGCACCTCGACATTAATCTGTTCGGCAATGG
>JBFYZC010000155.1:0-2984 GCA_041309705.1 Bacillota bacterium
GCTCTTCCTATCTCTTATCTTTATCAGGAATCTCCGCTACTAAACATTCAGTGGTTAACAGCATTGCCGCGATACTAGCAGCATTTTGTAGTGCACTGCGGGTCACTTTGGCGGGATCAACAATTCCCGAGGCAATCATATCTACATACTCACCAGATAATGCATTAAAACCTTTACCTTTAGGCATTGAACTGACTTTCTCGACGATTACTGAACCTTCCAAACCAGCATTATTAGCAATCTGACGCAGTGGTTCGGAGAGTGCTTTTCGTACTAGACGAACACCGGTAGCAACATCACCAGATTCTTGAATTTTATCAAGCGCTGGAGCAATCTGGAGTAAGGTCACGCCACCACCAGCAACGATTCCTTCTTCAACTGCGGCACGAGTTGCTGAGAGAGCATCTTCAATCCGATGTTTCTTCTCTTTCATCTCAGTTTCGGTAGCTGCACCAACTTGGATTACCGCTACGCCACCTGATAATTTTGCCAAACGTTCTTGTAATTTCTCACGATCATAATCAGAAGAAGTCTCGTCAATTTGGACTTTAATCTGATTAATGCGGTTTTTAATCTCTTGTACATCACCACGACCATCAACGATGGTGGTCTCTTCTTTGGTGATCTTAATTTGACGTGCCTGCCCAAGCAGATCCAGAGTTGCATTCTCTAAAGTCATCCCAACTTCTTCAGAGATCACTTGACCACCGGTAACAATTGCAATATCTGAAAGCATTGCTTTGCGGCGATCACCAAACCCAGGAGCTTTTACAGCAACTACATTCAAGATACCACGTAATTTATTCACTACCAAAGTTGCTAAAGCTTCACCTTCAACATCCTCAGCAATAATTACCAATGGTTTTCCTCTTTGAATGATCTTCTCTAAAATTGGTAGTAAGTCTTTGATCATGGAGATTTTTTTGTCAGTTAATAGAATATATGGTTCATCCAAAACTGCTTCCAATCGCTCGGAATCAGTAATCATGTATGGAGAAACATAACCACGGTCAAACTGCATTCCTTCTACTACTTCTAAGTTAGTTCCCATGGTCTGGGATTCTTCAACGGTGATTACGCCATCTTTACCAACTTTATCCATTGCTTCCGCAATCAATTTTCCAATCTCTTCGTCAGCCGCAGAAATTGAAGCAACATGGGTGATGTCGTTCTTATTATCAACTGATTTGCTGACTTTTTTGATCTCTTCAACCACTACTCCAACTGCTTTTTCGATTCCTTTTTTCAGAATCATTGGATTAGCACCAGCAGCAACGTTTTTCAGTCCTTCGCGTACCATTGCTTGAGCAAGCAAAGTCGCGGTGGTGGTTCCATCACCAGCAATATCATTAGTTTTAGTAGCAACTTCTTTTGCCAATTGTGCTCCCATATTTTCAAAAGGATCTTCTAACTCGATCTCTTTAGCAATGGTTACTCCGTCATTAGTAATGGTAGGAGAACCATATTTCTTCTCTAGGACTACATTGCGACCTTTAGGTCCTAAAGTTACTTTCACAGCATCAGCCAAGGTATTAACTCCACGTTCTAAAGCGTGGCGTGCATCTTCGCTAAATAAAATCTTTTTACCAGACATGTTCTCACCTTCCTCACTTTAAAAATCTTTACTCTTTAACGATTGCTAAGACATCACTTTCTTTTAAAACCATATACTCTTCGCCATCGAGTTTGACTTCAGTACCTGCATATTTAGCAAAGAGAACTTTGTCACCCTCTTTAACATCCAAAGCAACACGTTGACCATTCTCCAACATTTTGCCAGTACCCACTGCTAACACTTTACCCATTTGAGGTTTTTCTTTAGCAGTTTCAGGAAGAACAATTCCACTCTTGGTCTTCTCTTCACTCTCTAAAACTTTAATAACGATTCGCTCACCTAAAGGTTTAATATTCATAAATTTCCCTCCTCTCACTTTATTAGCACTCACTCACAGTGAGTGCTAACTCTCAATAATGATTTTATATAACTGTTCACAGATTAGCAAGAACCAAATATGACAGTTATAAGCTAATATACCAAATTAATTCTTATTTCCTCTCAAAATCTCACTATTTCTTTGCTGGATATTTTTTTTAAAAAAATACATATAAAAAGAGACACATAAAGGTGTGCCTCTACTCTGATTCAGTGATACTGTTTTCCTGGGTTAATTGCTCATCTTTCTCCATAAAAAAGCTGAGCTCCGCAATTACCGGAAGATGATCCGAGACTAAATTATCCAAGACCTCAATTTTATTTAACTGTAAGTCAAAAGTAGTAAAGATGTAGTCAATTCGTTCAGCAATTTTACCATTTTTCAAGCGAAAAGTACCCATACCAGCTAATCCAGCCTGATCTTGCAGATCAAGAAAACTTTCTCGTAAAGTAATCACTGCTGGATCAATAATTCCAGCATTAAAATCACCCGAGATAATTAACGGACCATCGAGCTGATCGAGCAACTCTTGAATTGCCTCTACTTGCTGGACACGATCAGTTATGGAAAGTCCCAGATGAGTAGTTGCAAAGTTAACTCGGATTCCTTGAATATCAATCTGTGCTAGCGCAACACTTCGCTGCTCCAGTTCACTCGGCAGAGTCTGACTCCAGCTTTGAACGATTGGATACCTGCTTAAAAGTAGATTTCCAAAATAACGACCATTACGATCCAGTGACACTGAATAAATGGGAAACATTCCCAAACGCAATGCTAAAATTCCAGGAAGATCATCATATTTATTAATTGCAGACCAATTACGACCAACTTCCTGTAATCCGATTAGATCTGGATTAACTTCACGGATCATCTTGATTAAACCTTCTAAGTCGTAAGCATTATTCCAATTAATACCATTATGTATGTTCAAAGTCATAACCTTAATATTGAAAGCTGCCATTTCTTTTTGCGGATCAGCCGTTACTGAATCCACCATTAATCCAACTCCGCTTCCAAATAAAATTAATATCATAAAAATAAGTATGCCAA
>JBFYZC010000156.1:0-2827 GCA_041309705.1 Bacillota bacterium
CGAGTCAATTCATAATCATAGTGCCTTTGCCTCACATGAGGAAAGAAGAGCAACTTCAAACTAACCTTGATTACAAAACCAAAGATAGCCACAGTCTTCGCAATGATCGCGCACTGGATAATCGTGTAGTGGATGTTCTGCTTGTAAAAAATCCGCAATCTTCTGTAGCTCAAGAATAGTGGCAGCTAAATCCTCCTGACCGAGTGGTACTTCGATTACTTGGTCAGGATAAGGGAAATAGAGCACTGCTTGCTTGGGCAATTTTCCCCAGAGTTTCTCCACCGCCAGAGCATATAACTGCAACTGCCAGAAATACTTTGGTGCCAGCAGTAATGCTTTTTCTGCAGTAATTCGATGCGTTTTATAGTCCACCAGAATCAATTCCCCGTTTGAATTTTTGAGTAACCGATCAAATCGTCCTTCAATCCGCAACCCATCTGCCAGATCGATTAGAAATGGAATCTCATCCCAGACTTCGCCAGTATCACCAGTAAACTGACTGGCTTGAAAGTGTTCCCAGATACGCAACATTTCCTGTTTCAAACGTTCGGCTGTACTTGATGGCAGATCACCAAAGGTTTGTTGCCACAAAGTTTCTGACCATTGCTCACTTCTAGTCCGTGCTACTTGATGAATAAAGCTTCCAATTCGTCCTCCCAAACTGTCAATACTCCTGCTAGCAAAATCATTCTTCGGCATCTCCTTAAGTTTCAAAAGATATTCCCAGTAGTAACGGCGTGGACATTGTTTAAAGCAAAGCACTTCACTTACTCGCAAGGTACGTTGATAGACTTTGGGCAGAGCTGTCGCTGCCACTTCGATCGATGCCAAACCAGTCGTTCGCACCGCGATCTCTTCCAAACGTGACCCATAAATCCTCAGCAAAGTTTGACTTGAGGAGTGTGCTACAACAACTGGCAACTCTCTGGTCAACTTGATTGGTACTCCACCACAATTCACCTCGCCAGTAGCTTCCTTGAGTGGCAAAAGAAGCTCAAACCATTTCATCCAATTACTTGCTGTTTCAATTTCCTTACCACTAGAACGACTCTTGCCCGAACCTGCTAAGATCAAACGTTGTTTGGCACGAGTTAATGCCACATAAAGTACCCGTTTTGCCTCAGAAATCTCCTCACGTCGATTAATATCCTTAAATCTCTTCCAAATTGACGGTTCACCCGTCTCTCCTTCAACTGGAATCGCAAAAGAGATTCCAAGCTGTGGATGAAAGGCTAAGCGTTCCTGAAACCTCACATTCAGATCGCGATCCAGATCAGGTAAGAAAACCACAGGAAACTCCAGACCTTTCGCACGATGAATTGTCATCAAACGTACTGCATTACTCGATTCAGCTTGCGTCTGCGCCTCTCCTTCAATCACTTCTACCTGTTCCAGTTGGGCAATATATGCCAAAAACCGATGCAGATCATGAAACCCACGCGCCGCAAATTCATCCGCCTTATTCAACAATTTTTCCAGATTTGCCACCTTCTGCGCTGCATTACTAAACGTCCACAAGACCTCGCGATAATGACAACGTTCCAGAGCAATCCGTAACAAATTAGGAATACTTAAAAATTCTCGATGTCCCTGCAGATAAGATAGGAGTTCACGAAAGATCTCCAGACGTTCTTTTTCTGCTGCTGTGATCAGCTCGCCCAGCTCACTTTCACCATAAAAACGTTCCACTAGAGCATGTCCCTTGCCCAGATATAAAAGACTTTCATTACTTAAGCCTACATAAGGTGAGTTTAATAAGGCTAATAAGGCAACTCCATCATAACGCTGCTGCACCACTCGTAAAAGATTCAATTGATCAACTACTTCTGGACAGTGGTAAAATCCAGCTCCACTAGCGGTAAAATAGGGGATTCCTGCTTCCTGTAGCGCCTGTTGATAGATGGACATCGCAGTACTGGCACGAAAGAGCAGTACCATATCTCCATAACACCATTTCCCCTCCCCCACCAGCTCATTAATTCGTGCAGCAATCATCGCTGCCTCTAATTTGCGCTCCTTCTTTCCGACCAACAAAAACTCTACTCCTGAATCATCGTTACCTCGAGCAGCTTCTAGACCATCGTAAGTGAATCCTTCATTATGAAACATTGGTGCAGAAACCAGATTTACAAAGCTAATCAAGCGTTCATCGGAGCGATAATTTTGCGTCAAAGGAATAATTCTGCCATCATCACCACTTAATTTATTGGCTAATTCTTTAATCAAACCTGCATCTGCCCCGCGAAAGCGATAGATCGACTGTTTGACATCACCCACCACCATTACCCGTCCACCTTGATAACCAGTTCCGGCGAGCAGATTGACCAGTTCCATCTGAAGCTGGTTGGTGTCTTGAAACTCATCTACCAAGAGATATTTGATGCCACTCTGAACTGTTGCTGCAATCTCCGGATAATTCACCAGTAAATCTCGGGTAAGTAGTAGCTGATCAGTAAAATCCACCACTCCCAGCTCTAATTTCAAGCGAGTGTACTCCTGCTCAATTCCTTGCAATAAATTTTGCAAAATCGGAAAACGCTTGAGCGCCTCTTGATCTAAAAGCTTCGTGGTTAAATTCTCCAGTAGTTTATGAATCAAGCTCACTCTATCCTTCAGTACTGCTGGCAGATTCCCTGGGAGTGCTTTGCGCAACTCACGTAAGACAGGAATTTGAGTTATTCCCTCCGGTGTGGCTAAGACTCTTTGATAATCAGCCCATTTAACACGCAGTTCATCCAAGACTTCCAGCGCACGCGCAGTTAATTTTTGAGTCGGTGCAAACTCTAACAGTGATTGAATCTCTTCTATCAAAGATCGGAAGAGCACA
>JBFYZC010000157.1:0-13513 GCA_041309705.1 Bacillota bacterium
TGAAGCTACCCAATTAGCTGAAGAGATCAAAGAGCTTATCAAATTACCAGTTCCTTTAGTCAAACTCTCACCCGTACTAGGCGCTCATACCGGACCAGATATGCTTGCGCCGATGATTATTACTCAAAAAACAATTACTCAATAAAACTATCTTCTAAACATTAATAGATCAACAAAGAGCTGAACCAGATTCTCATCTCAAATTCAGCTCTCTGTTAATCAAAAACTTATTTCTTTTTCTTCATAAAATATTTAACATTTGATTTATCCACAACAACTGTACCAGTATCAATATTCACCGGGGTTCCAGTAACCTTAGCTGCTTTATTATTACTGGTAACTGGATATTGACCAAGTTTCATATTATGCATCATTAAAACTGCATAATATGGCATCAAACACGTCTGTTGGACAATCGAGGCTGAAATTACTCCAGAATTAATTGCATCTAAAATTTCCACACCTCGATCCATTGCCATAATTTTAACTATACCAGCTTTATTAGCATCTTTGACTGCCATCGCAGCACCTGCACCACCAGTTGAATCTGTACAAATAATCGCAACTAAATCTGGATATTTCTGCAAAACCCCTGCAGCAACCTGGGCAGATTTTACTGCATCTGCGCCAGTATCAACGATCTGAACAATCTGAATATCTTTATACTTAACCAAACCGTCTTTATATCCACGAATTCTTTCCTGATGATTAGTCTGATTTGGAATACTCATAATTGCAACTTTACCTTTTTTATTAATCATCGCCGCCAAAATCTCTGCACCCTGCGCTCCTGCAGCATAGTTACCTGTACCAATAAAGGCTAATCTTCCCGATTCTGGTTGATCGGCATCTACTGTTACTACTGGAATTCCAGCTTTCATTGCCTTTTTAACCAATGGATTTAAAGCAGGATCAGCTCCAAAAAGTACTATTCCAGCTGGCTTTTTAGCAATTGCCTTCTCCATCTCATTAATCATCGCTTTAATATCCCATTCTGCCGGACCCACTGTTTGTGTTTTAACTCCCAGATAATCTGCAGCTAATTTCATACCAACTTTATGATCATCAAAATATTCCAAATTCCAAAGGCAGGAAACTTCAATATATAATTCTTTTGAAGGATCATTCTTTATTTTTTTAGGTGCCGCTAAAACAGCAGTGCTAAATATCAAGACTAATGCTAAACATATGATTAATAATTTTTTCATTCTTAAAAACCCTCCATTTAATTTTTTTGACATCAAAAACTTTTTAATTTTATTAAAAAATCCCTCCTTCTCAATTATTAAATGAACATTTCATCAATCAAGCTAAAACTTAAATTGCTGAACCATAAACTGCAAGCGTTCTGCCATCTGTGAAAGTTTTGCTGCCAAACCAGAGACCTCCCCCATACTCGTTGTCTGCTCTTGAGCTGATGCAGAGACCTCTTGACTCCCTGCCGAAGATTGTTCAGCAATACAGGCAATATTCACACTAATTTCACGTACCTCTTTAATCTCATTGACCATATTACGAATCTCTCCTACTATCTCTTTCACACTTTTTTCTGCATTACTACTAGTATTTACAATCTCTGCAAAATTAGCTTTCATTTCTTCCACATACTTCCCACCATCACGAACTTTCTCTACACCTATATTCATCCGTTTTGATAAATTGAAAGTCTCTTTTTGAATCTCAATTAAGTAACCATTTATTTTTTGGGCAGCTTCTGCCGAACCTTCCGAGAGTTTATAAATCTCATCTGCAACTACCGAAAAACCTCTACCACTCTCACCAGCCTTTACTGCCTCAATTGCTGCATTTAAAGCTAAAAGATTACTCTGTTCGGCAATATGATTAATTACCGTAAGAATTACACTGATATCTTGAGAGCGTTTCGTTAAAATCTCCATTAATGTTTGAGTTGATTGAATCTCTTCATTAATAATCTGCATCTGTTCAATCAAGCCTAAAAGTTTAATCCCACCTTCTCGAGAAGCCCTACTAGCAGTCTCTGAGGTATATAGTACTTGAAAAGCATTATTAGAGATCCGTTCGTTTCTATTTAAAAGATTTTCAATTACATTTACTGTTTTATTTGATTCACTTGACTGTTGCGCAGCTCCATTAGAGACCTCGGAGATGGTATTAGCTATCTGCTCACTAGCTTGTGTACATTGTTTAGCACAACTATTCAAAAAATCAGCTGAATCATATACTTTCTTACTACTTTCATGAATCGTTTCAATTAATTTTCTTAAATTAACCGACATTTTATTAAATGCTTCTGCCAAAAAACCAATTTCATCTTGAAAGTCCACCTTAATCTGTTCTATCTGAAGATTTCCATTGGCAATTGATTGTGCTGCCTTCATAATTTTAGTAATTGCACCAATCATTTTATTCAAATATAAAACAGCAATTGCTATACTTAAAAATCCTACCAGAATAATAGTTATCAAAGTTACCATTCCTGTAATTTTAATCTTCTGATTAAGATTTGCCTTAGTCTTCTGATAATAATTCAGCTCAGCATTAATGACCTGCTGTACTCCATCCTTTATATAGCTATTATTCTTCATAACATCTTCTCTAATCTGATCAAAACTATCAGTATCCGTTAATTTTCGATTTTGAGAGATCTCCATAATCTTTTTTGCCTTTTCATCATAAGTCTTTACAATATTCTCTAAACCAGCTAAAGCTGCCTTTCCAGTTCCATCTTCAATCAATTTATTTAAAATACCAACATTATTCTTCATTTTAGTAATACTTGATTCAATTTCAACTTTAATTTCATTACTCTTAGAAACATAATATTTTTTAAATAATTCCAAAATATTTTCTGCTGGTTCCAGAGTGCTATTGGCTAGAATAGTAATCTCAGTCATCTGATGCAACTGATTAATTACTGATTTTAAAACAAAATATGAAGCTAAAGAGACTAATCCCATTACCATTACAATAATTAACAGCCCAAACACAAGCTTATTTCTAAATGATTTTTTAATGCTAAAAACATTTTTCAATTGCTTCAAAGAACTCTCCTCCTATAGAACTACTCTAAAAAGTAATCTATCTATATACAAAAACTTTTCACGATAGATATCGGTATTATTACACATATCATTAGATATTTTTTTACAAAATTCACTCATTGGTTATAAATGTATCACAAACAAAAAGACTAGTTTGAACGTAGTCACTGAAAAAGTCCCATTAAAAAAATATTCAATTTTCAAATTTAATGAAGCTACCCAGCCATCAAAGAACAACTGTCCTTATTGGAAGAAACGGTTAACAATAATCTAAAACAATTAGTCTTGTCCAAAGACCATATGCTAAAGTGGGACACAAAAGATATGATACATCATTTTTCGGGTATAAAACACATTTGCCAATGACTGAAGAACGTATTATTACCTCAATCACAGTAACATCTGGAGAAAAACACGATGTTAAGCAGTTGAAAATTTGTTTGTATTCGCAAACCAAAATATCTATTGAAAACCCAATTTAAATTAAAAACCCGATTTAGAATTTTTAAAATAAATTTCTAAATCAGGTTTTTAATTTCACAAATTTTATTGTAATCGAGCTTCTTGAGTTAATTCTTCCGGATAATAGTGTCGATTTTCATGATAATGCATAAATTGAGAAGCTCTAATATATTTCTTTAAAGCACGTCGCTCCAATTCAGTCACTTCGTTAATTCTAAAACCATAGTAATGCAGATCACCTGTACATTTACTATGTACCAAATTTGCTACTGGAATTAATTCAAATCCTTCAATAAAAAATGTTACAGAAACTTTTGCTCCTAATGGTAAGGATTCCAGACTAACAATTCCCATTCCTTCCTCACTTAAGTTTACAATATATCCACAAACTTTTTGCTGGTCTTCTTGAAAATTAATCTTTCGTTCGCCTCTAATCTTACTGAAAAACTCACACCATTTTTGTGTTTCATCAACGACAGTAATCTCAGTTGATAAATGGACATCCACTCGATTGCGTCCACGTTTTTCAACAAACATCCGCTTCGCCCCCTTTCGTCAATATCCTACCAGAGGTAAACGGTACCCAAGATCACTAGAGACTTCTTTTTTACTTCACTCTCCTCTCTTTTAATTACTCTTCTACTTATAGATTACTCTTATATTAACAAAAAGTAAAGTTTATGTTAATAATTTCTGCCTTAAGCATACCTCTTAATCTTTAGTTAGCTTCATTACTCTATGTATTCTGTATACTTGTGAATCATGACTAATATTCTTGCCAAACTTAGCATGAGCAATTTATCTTCAAAAAATTCACTAATGATTATGCCAAAAAATGTAAATTTATAACAAAAGACCCCAGATTATAATCTGGAGACTGATCATCAATTATCCCTGGATAATTTTTTCAAATCAAAAATACTACCTTGAAATACATTTAAATCAACATCTTTCTTTATCCCTGGTAGTTTAGCGCGATCACAATACTGCCAAAAATACCATTTACGCTGATCACTTAATTTTGGTGGTTTCACCACATCTCGAATCCAAATCGGGTAATCTCGGAAATCTCCTTTGATATATTTTTCATAGATTGAATAGACCACATAAAGAATTGGCTTCTGATTATAATGAGATTCTACTGTGAGAATAAAATCATTCAGTTCTTTTTGAAACTTCTCTTTACTAACTCCTTGCTCCTCCAGATCAATTACTGGTGGCAAACTTCCTTTTTCTTTAGGAACATGTTTAATAAAATTCTCTGCCTGTTCTACCCCTGGACTTCCAAAGGTAAAATAGTGATATGCTCCTTTCAAAAGACCAGCTTTAGTAGCGTTTTTCCAATTCATTACAAATCTATGATCTTGAAAATCATTGCCTTCAGTTGCTTTCATAAAAACAAATTTATATTTTTTTTGTTGGGCAAGTTGCTCCCAGTCAATTTTTTTTTGATGGTGAGAAATATCAATCCCATGCACCAGATAATTCGAGGAAAAAAAATTATTCGGCCACAGATAGCCACTATACACTAAAAACAATAATGCTCCCAGAAAAGCAATTAATATTCCAATAACTATTTGTTTCTTACGATTATTAAGTAAAAATTTTCTCCAACGCATTTTGGTCACTCCACATCAGCAATAGATTTTATCCTTTACATTATATATACATATATTTTCCGAAAGCTCTATTTCATTTTAGCTTCATAAAAAATCCTTAATACGCTGGATATTTTTATTCGTTAAAATGAAAGATCTTTATTGGAAAATATACAGTTCAACCTATACAACGATGTATATTTAACAATTTCTACGATAATCCTTCTTTGTTTTGACGTATTTTTTTTGATTTTTACGAAATTCAACTAAAAAATGATTTGGTAAAAATTATCATATAAATATAATTTACTGATTGAAGCCCGCCAAATTACACAATTTTTTACTAAATTTCCAGCTTCGAAAGGAACTTCACCCTTAAAACGCGAATTGACTCATCACTCAATAGAATTAAAACAAGGGGTATTAAAATGGGTCAACTTAAAAAAATCAAAATCGCTTTAATATTGTGCTGCAGTCTTAGTCTTTTTTTAACTGTAAATGCAGCAAACTCAGAAAAAACAACTATTGATCGTCCTCTCTCTTATACTCTCATTGAAAATTCTAATGCTAATCAGTCAATTCCTTTTATAATTCCTGCAGATACCATCACTCCCAAAGTAACTGTTCGTTGGCATTGTCAACTAAAGAATGACCATGGCTATTTTCGTATTCTCTCCAGCAAAAAAACTCCCTTGTTCTCGCCAATCACCAAAAAAGGAACTTACTCTGGCGATTTCGAGGCAAAACGAGGCACAATCTATTATCTCGAAGGTTCAAGTACTTCAAAAAATCTCTTAGCAGGCGAAGTTAACTTTAATGCACCTTACACTTACAACGGAACACGCTACGAACTTTCTCTTACCGGCACTAATGCTAATTATCAACTTTATCTACCCAGTAATGGTTTTAAGCCTGGCTTTTATCAAAAAAACTCCAGCACTTATTTTAATCTTTCCAAAGAAACTCAACCACTCCCATATCCAATTCGTGTTTATTGGGAGATATTGGTCGATGAGTGTCCCGATGGCAAAAATATTAAAAGTCCTTCACTAAATATTCTAATCAAAAATGGTAAACTTCCACCACAAATTGCTGTCAGTGAAGAATTTTACGGTTCAACACGTTTTGGAAGTTTTCTCCTTCTTCCCAACAACATTATTAGTGTTGAATTAAATACTGGTTCATGGGAAAAATCAAATTTCCTAGGAAAAACTGAAGTTAACTCTTTCAAATGTCGTTATCGCATCTCCTATCGACGTGCTGATCAAGATCTGCCTCCCTATCTAGTTCATATTGAACAAAATCTAGTTAACCAGTATATCAGTCAGACAATCGAAAATCAGACGCCAGTTATAAAAAAATCATTATTAAATGAAAATTTATATGATCTCGAGCTACATAAGGTCAATTTTGATATCAGAACTGGTTTGGCAACAGTCGATTTCACTGCTTACTATCAAGGTAAAACTATGGGCATGCCCTACAAAACCACCGCTAAAGGTCGGATGCGTTTTGAAATTTTACTCAGTGATGACTATCAGCAAATTGGTGTTCTCTGTCATGGCTTAATTGACAAGTTCGACATTGAGAAAGATTCTGGTTTCTTTGATACCTGGGGACGCAATTATATCAACAAAATGGTGGCTGGAAAAGCCTTTTGGAACAATAATAAAGCTCCTGCTGGTTACCTAACATTCAAAAATTCAAATCTTACCAAACTAGTAAATACTGCCTTAATTAGAATGCAGTTAAAACCTTTTGAGCAAAAATTCTTAGGTGGAATGCTCAAAGCGGAATATAAAGATCTTAGCTTTGACTCTTTTAATTTAGCAACTGGCGAAGCACGACTGCACTGCAATATTGCGCTACAGATCAGTCTCTTCTCACGTGAAATTTTTAGTTTCAAGAAAGCGGGAAGTGTCAAACGCCTTGATCTGGACTTCTATACCGATCAGAATCAGGAAGAATGGTGGGCACGACTCAGCAATCTTGATCTTTCGTTAAATGGACTTCCTTTTAAATTTAATGATATCGCCAGCGAAATTATTGAAAAACGATTCCGCGAGCAGAATCCATTGATTCCGATCAATTTACCTAAAAATATCAATTTATCTCAAAAAAATTCTAACAGTAAACAATAAAATCAGTCAACACTCTGCAAAAATTTTTTGGGACACTTGGTCACACAATGATTGCACTTTAAACAAGATTCATCTTTAACTACCAGCTGCTCTCGATATGAATTAACCTCAATCTGCATCGGACAACTGCGAGAGCAGCTCTTACAATTATTGCATAGATTATTTTTAAAACTCACATGCTGTAAGTAATTTTGACGCCACTTGGCAACATAACTTGCCAAAGTCCCCATCGGACAGATCATACACCAGACGCGCGGGGTATAAAAAATCCCTAGAAAAATTGTAACTAAGGTAGTTAAAAAGACCATTCGCCAAAAGATCAGCCCTATTGCTGCAAAATTCCCCCAAACACTCCAAATTTGAAATGCAAATGTCCCCATTAAAAAGATTAAGAAACCAGCTTTAAACTTAGAACTTTTTATAAAAGCTGGCAACTTGTGTTTACGAGTCAATTTTGCTAAAATCGAATCATTAAAACTGCCACGCGGACAGAAATAGCCACACCAGAGGCGACCACGAAAAATAGCCACGATTGATGGTGCCAACATGCAAACCACTGCCATGATCCCCAGCAGTGGATAGAAAAATCCTCCTCCCAAAAATAGGACTAACAAAACCCAGCTCCATTGATGAATTAATTTTTTCATTTTCTAACCCCCTGATAAATTCTTTGCTGTTTCCTATTATATAAAAATAACTTATATTTGTCAATTGCAATATTTAAATATTACGATATTTTGATCAAACCAATTTGACTAAAAACTTCATTTCCTGTAATATTGTAATTGCATGAAATCTAATTTTCGAAAGGATGATCTCCATTGGGTACATTCAACAAGTTGTTCTGCTTTATCACCATCATAATAATCTTTGGTACATCCTCCTAGTTCCTTAACAAGACCTCTGCTATTAGTCCACTTAAAAACAATCTCAGCCAAGAAATACTCTACCCCAATTTTTGGATCAAAAAGCTCAGTAATCCTGATAAAATAATTATGACCAAAAGCGAGATCTTGAAGTACAATCAATCAGTCATTCAAAATTTTGATGGAACAGTCTGTGATCTAACCAATTATCCAGCTATTAATCAAAAAACTCTACTTGACTGGTTAAAGAGAAATTCATTACCATCAGAAACTACTTATCTTAATGGTCAGCCAATTAATAATGAATATCGTGAAAATCTTAAGCAACAACTTAATTTAGAAGCAATTCCCGAAAAAATCGATTTAAAATATGCTTTTACGGTTCAACGTGCTGATATTAAGTCTTTTCCTACCAGTGACCGACTTTTTGCTGATGCCCAAGATCGTGACTATGATCTCTTGCAAGAGAGCGCGCTTGATCCTGCCGAGCCGGTTATCATTCTCTTTCAAAGTAAAAATAAAAACTACTATTTTATTCAAAGCTATCAATACCTTGGTTGGGTTGCTGCAAATGATCTGGCAATCTGCCCAACACGCTCTATCTGGTTGGATTATCTTTCCCAAAAAAATTATCTGATTGTCACCGGATATCGTTTGCGTCTGGGGATAAATCCATATTCACCTGAACTTTCCAATTTATCATTTCAAATGGGTGCCAAATTACCTCTAGCAAGCAAAGCGGAAATCCCTCGGATGATCGACAATCAAACTGTTGATCATAATTATGTCATTAAATTACCAACCCGAGGCTCTGACGGAATGGTAAAATTCAAGCTAGCCTTACTCCCCTTAACTGCCAGTGTTAACATGGGTTATCTTACTTATACCAGAAAAAATCTTCTCAATCAGGCTTTTAAATGGGAGGGACAGCGCTACGGCTGGGGGGGAATGTTTGAGAGTGTCGATTGTTCTGCTTTAATTAATAATATCTATCGCAGTTTTGGAATTCTTCTGCCGCGCAACAGTTCCGAATTAGGAAATATCCCTGGAAAAACCACTAATCTTACCAAAGAACCTCAGAAAGGTCTACGTAATTTACCACCAGGAGCTTTATTACAATTTCCGGGTCACGTAATGCTGTATTTAGGCGAAGTAAATGATCATTTCTATATCTTACATGCTCTTGGTTCCTGTGGCGAGCTGGATAGCAAAGAAAATAACAATAAAATAAAACAGATACCAGTAAATCAAGTAGTCGTTACCGAGCTAACCCTTTTGCGCACTAATGGCAAACAACTACTTGAATCACTTGTAGTTGGCAAAGAATTAACCAACTAAATAATTCTAGGCAGAAACAAAAACAAAAACAACTCAAAAGCTACAATTGCCGGAATCCCATACATAAAGCTTGGATGCTTGGTTTTATGACGAAAATAGAGACAAGCTCCATAGACTCCAAGCGCGCCGCCCAAAGCTGAAATCAGAAAAAAATTCTTCTCTGGCACCCGCCATTCGTGATGGCGGGCTTTATTTTTGTCCCACGCTACCAATCCAAAACCATAAGCATTTACTAAAAATAATAAAATTGTGATAACTGGCAAATAAATCTCCCCTTATGAATTTAATCAGATTTAAAAATATACCCCAAAAATAATGATAATAACATTCGTCATCTGCTTAAATTTACCTGCAAATTTAAAATTTATTGTTAACGCTGTACTTGAAAAGATTATCTCAACCAAAGTAAAAATCTTGATTGTGAATTTCAACATAAAAAATAATAATAGTTATTGATTTTGTTTTATAAAATTTGTTATAATTTGAATGATTATTTTTTTTATCTATACTAAACCTCTCAAACCAAAGTTTATCTAAAAATCTTACTTGAATGGAGCGATCTTATGAAAAACATTCTAATTATCGGCGCCGGAATGATGGGTACACAAATCGCCTTTCAATGTGCCACCAACAATTATCAGGTCAGTATCTATGATATTAAAGAAGAATCTTTAGCATACTCCAAAAAAACAATGCAACAATACTTAGCAATCTTTGAAACTAAAAAATTATTAACTAAGGAAGAAACGAAAAGAATCTTCAACAATATTACTTTTACCACCGATGCGGTAGTGGCAGGAACAAATGCCGATTTTATCAGCGAATCAGTTCCCGAAGATCCAAAACTTAAAGCAAATATCTTCAAACAATTTAATGAAATAGCTCCTCCTCATGCAATCTTTACCACCAACACCTCTACTTTAATTCCATCAATGTACTCCGAGGCGACTGGACGTCCTGACAGATTTGCGGCTCTACATTTCCACCCCGATGTCTGGGAAAATAGAATCGTAGATGTCATGCCACATCCAACCACCTCACCAACAACAATTGATTTGATTGCTTCTTTTGCCAGAAGTATTAATCAGGTACCAATAATACTTGAAAAGGAACATCACAGTTATGTCTTTAACAATATGTTGAGCTCCTTAATTGATTCGGCAATTTCATTAGCCGCCAATAATGTCGCCTCCATTCAAGATATCGACCGTTCATGGATGGGGATCATGCATAGTAAAATTGGACCTTTTGGGATCATGGATCTAATTGGGCTGGAAACTATCTATCATATTTTGAAATATTGGGCAGATACAACCAGTGATCCTGATAAACAAGCTTATGCAAAATTTCTAGAGCCATATATAAAAAATAATGAACTTGGCATTAAATCTTCAAAAGGCTTTTATACTTATCCCAATCCTGAATATACCAGCGAAAATTTTGTTTAATAACCTTCATCTCTGCTCTTATCGTGTTTCACCACGATAGGAGTTTTTTTTATCCACTCAAATCCTTGATACCTTATAAAGTTACAATTAGATTAAAATCATTAACACCTCTTGTTTTTTACCTTTTCCTATGCAATAATTAAATTGAATCTACTAACTTCTTAAGTTATTTAATAATTTGTAAAACTGAGGTCTACAAATGAACTCTCCACTACCTAATCCTCATCATAGCTGCATTTGGTTCAAGAAGATCTCACTTGAATCTTTTTCAATTTCATCCATTTTCATTAACAAACTGTCATTTTTATTCATAAAAATATATTTAGTTAACTTTTTTATACTTATTAACCTTTCACATAGATTATGCTTGACTCAAAATCATTCACCGTGACCCCTCCTCGCTTAATTATTTTGAATATCACAAAAAGAGGAGAGTATGTTAATGTTGCTACCAAAACTCTTTACCACCATTAAAGATTATTCTCTCAAACAATTCTGGAATGATCTTACTGCTGGCACAATCGTTGGTATTGTTGCTTTGCCACTGGCGATTGCTTTCGCCATTGCCTCCGGAGTCTCACCGGAAAAAGGTCTCTACACCGCAATTATTGCTGGTTTATTAATTTCATTGCTTGGAGGCAGTCGCGTCCAGATCGGTGGACCAACCGGGGCTTTTGTAATCATTGTTTATTCGATCATTCAAAAATATGGCATCAACGGTCTAACCATCGCCACAATCATGGCAGGGATAATCTTAATCATTATGGGCTTAGCCAAATTAGGCGGCTTAATTAAATACATCTCGTATCCGATTATCGTTGGTTTTACCAGCGGCATCGCAGTTACTATCTTCTCTTCTCAAATTAAAGACTTCTTCGGAATGAGTGTTGGAACTGTGCCGAGCGAATTTATTGCTAAATGGGCTTTTTACTTCACAAATATTGCCACAACAAACCCAACTGCATTAATTATTAGTCTTACTTCACTGCTCTTTCTTTTTCTATGGCCAAAATTCAACAAAAAGATCCCTGCTTCTTTAATTGTAATCATCGTCAGCACTCTGGTAGTGCAACTTTTTCAGCTTGATGTCGCGACGATTCACTCGAAATTCGGAGCGATTCCTTCTTCGTTACCAACTCCAGTCTTTCCGAAAGTTGATTATCAAACCATCCGCGAATTGATTTCACCGGCAATCACCATTGCCCTACTCGCGGCGATCGAATCACTCCTTAGTGCAGTCGTGGCTGATCAGATGATTGGCGGCAAACATCGCGCCAATATGGAATTGATTGCCCAAGGTGTGGCGAATATTTTCGCCCCACTTTTTGGAGGAATTCCTGCTACTGGTGCGATTGCTCGAACTGCCACCAATATTAAAAATGGTGGACGCACTCCGATTGCCGGAATTATTCACACCATTGTATTGTTAATGATCATGTTACTGCTGGGAAAATGGGCGGGACTAATTCCTTTAGCTTCACTTGCTGCAATCTTGGTTTATGTCTCCTACAATATGGCAGAGGTCAAAGTCTTCAAACAGATTCTTACCAAATGTCCTTTGGGGGATATTCTTTCCTTACTGGTTACTTTCTCGCTTACGGTACTGGTTGACCTAACCGTCGCCATTGAGGTCGGGATGATACTGGCAGCCTTCATCTTCATGAAACAGATGGCAGATGTCGCCAATATCCAATCAATCCAAGAAGCACTGACAGATAATAACGAAGATACCAGATTAAGTGACCTTTATCAAACTCCCAATAAAGTAGAGATTCTTGAGCTTAATGGACCATTCTTCTTCGGTTCGGTTGACAAATTCCGCAGTCAGATTAATCTCAAAGCAGCAGAGACCCATCCCGAAAAGATTGTCTTGCGAATGCGTGCGGTGCCCTACATGGATTCCGGAGGACTGAAAGCTTTCGAGGAGATCGTGGATCAATGTCAGCATCAACATATCAAGCTAGCACTCGTCGAGGTACAGACTCAACCCAGACAGCTCCTCGAGAAATCGGGTCTAATCTCAATTATCGGTCAAAACAACATTTATGACGACTTTAACACTGCTTTAAAATCTGCGTAAAATAAAATGGCTGTTGCAAAATGCAACAGCCCCTTTATTTCTATTTCTGCTCACGCCAACAGCGACCCCGACAGAAGTGTTTCCCTCTGCCAAACTGACAGGCAACCTGCTTCGAGCCGCAGTTAATGCATTCATACGTACCTTCGAGGATTTTTTGAAAATTCTCGTAGCTCTCCTGCCATTCAGTCTGACAGTCTTCACAACGCACCGGACAGATATTACTGGTGAAATTACCACCCTCAATCCGAATCGCCTTCCCATTAATCAGCGCTTCAGTCACTTTCTTGCGTGCCTCACCCAAAATTCTTTGAAAAGTCTGGCGTGAGACCTCCATCCGTGCGGCACATTCCTCCTGCTCCAGCTCCTCAAGATCTTTCAGGCGCAGGGCTTCTAGCTCCTCAATCTTCAACAGAATCTCGGCGAGCTCACATTTAGGAACTTCCGTCGGTACAAAATAACGTACTCCAGGAATAAATGAAACTTTGCGCCATTTTACCGGACGTGGCATCAGATCAACTCCAATAAGGGATTTGGTTGTCATGTGGCATAATCATTAT
>JBFYZC010000158.1:0-6414 GCA_041309705.1 Bacillota bacterium
CTTATCTGACTGCCCATCCCAAGCTAAGGGTAGTTCTCTCAGGAGGTCAGGGTCAAGGGGAGAAGATTAGCGAAGCGGAAGCGATGCGACGCTATCTGGTACAAGCAGGAATTGATGAGAACAGAATTACCAAAGAAGAACGTTCCACCAGTACCAGAGAGAATCTGATGTTTACGGCAGAAGTTTATCAAGCAAAGTTTGGTGTGAAATTAAAAAGAGTAACTATCCTCACCAGTGATTTTCATCTCTGGCGCGCGAAGCTGATTGCCAAACAGCAGCACTTGAAGGCAGACGGGATTGCTGCCCCCACGCCGTGGTATCTTTATCCCAATGTCTTACTCCGCGAGTATTTGGCTTTCATCAAATCTTGCTTTTTTGATGTGTGAAGACTTTTTTCAGTTTTGCTACGACTAAGAGGATTAGCGGTAAGATAACGACGGTTACTATGGCATAGGTAATCCAGGTACTACCATCCCAGACTGCTTGGTAGGTACTACCACGATAGATCACCAAACTGTACACTAAAAGGATCAAACTCGTAGCAAGTATCAGTGATTTTTCATCTTTGACCTTTAATAATTGCACCAGATGGATTGTTCCATAATAGTAATAAGCAATCGTCTTAAAAAAGACAGTAGTAAACCAGATTAGGGCGAGAATATTCTCCGAACTTTGAAATAAGCTTTGAATATTAACGAGCATTGTTAGAGTATAGGAGTTATGAGTGGAGTTAATCGTACTACTTCCAACAGTAAGGATAGTAATGAAAGTAAGCATGAAGAGAAAAATAATTCCATAAAAATAGCCGCTAAAGTAGAGTGAGCGAGGATTGTTTTTGGTGGCGATGATTTTATGCGGATAAAAGGCTAAAAGATTGATTAGTGGCATTCCAATATAGCTAAGATTGACAAAGCTGCCTTTTAAAAAGGTTTGCCATGAATGTTCCCCAATCGGGAAGAGTTGTTCGAGATTTACCTTGGGAATTACTAAAATAATAATCAAAGTAATTAAACTGATGATGACTGGAAAATAGAGCTCTGCGAGACGACCGAGTACTTTGAGATTAGAAATGAGTGTTATGATCACGATAAGGGTAAAGAAAAGATTGATATAAAAGGTGGGAATATTAACAGTAAATGTATTCATAAAATTATTGATGTACCAGATTAACGTGGCAGCAGTTGCCAGACCATAGAGCGCCATATTTAGACAATAGAAACCGCCTAAGTATTTTCCCAGTACTTTCTCAGCGATCTGAGCGATATTCTTCGAGGGATCAAGGTTTCCCAAGCTAGTAAAGATTGTGAGCAGCAACAGATCAATTACGCTTGAGCAAAGAAAGGTAATCCAAGCATCCTGTTGGGCATTATTAATCAGACCACCTGAAATGTAGAAGAGACTAGTGCCTAAGACATGTAGGGCAACTAAGAATTTGAATTGGCGTGGCGTCAGTCTTTCAGAATTAGGATTCATCTCTACCTCAATTTTTAAAGAAATTTTTTAGTTTGCCAACGAAGAGTAAGATTAAGGGGATGATTACACAGGTGACAGTACTATAGCTAAGCCAGGTCTGGCTATCCCAGATACCTTGATAAACACTGTCGCGATAGCAATTCAAAGAAAAGGGGAGCATACTAAAACCCATGACGAGGGCGAGTGGTTTATAATCTTTGATATTTAGGATCTGAGCTAAACTAATGATTTCTGCGTAATAGTGGAGCATCGTTTTGAAAAAAATGGTGAGGAGCCAGACTAAGACGAGAAATTTTTCTGATCTTTCAAAAATACCAGGCAAATTAATAAGCATAGTAAGCGTATAAAAACTGCTGGTGCTCTGAGCGGCAAATCCCCCGATCGTCATGATGGTAAATAGGACGCAGATGAAGAGGATACTTATTCCCCAGAGAAAACCAGGAAAGAAAATGGTGCTCAGTTTTGTGGAGTGCTTCTTAGAACAATTAGGATAGATCATTAAAAAATCGTACATGGGCCAACCGCTAAAACTGGTGATCTGGAGGCTGGCTTTGACGATCCCGCGCAAGCCGTGTTCATAGATTGGAAAGATCTGCACTGGTTTAAGCTGGGGCAGCAAGAAAATAAATAACAAGAGCATCATCAAGAACACGAAAGGAAAGCAGAGCTCAGCGAGGCGTCCAAAGCTTTGAAGCCCACTAATGAAAGTAAGGACGATGATGATTGTGAAGAAGAGTTCGAGATAGAAGACGGGTATTTTTGGATTCATTTGACTGGTTAAGAAATTTCCAATGTACCAGATTATTGAATTGGCATCATAGAAGGAAAAGAAGGCAAATTGTAGGCAGCAGAGTTTGCCTAGATATTTTCCCAAGACAGTTTCACAGATCTGGGCGAGGTTTTGTTGGGGATAAAGCTTGTTAAGACTGGAGTAGAGTAAGAAGAGAAGCCAAACGTAGAAGATGCAAAGGAGGATGGCGATCCAAGCATCTTGTTTGGCATCGGCAATTAAACCACCTGGAACTGCTAGGATACCCGCTCCAATAGCATTAAGGGCGATTAAGATTTTAAACTGGCGGACGGTGATCTGTTCCATGAAGAGCTGCACCTTTATTCAAGAATTTTCATTAAAAAATCGGTTAAGGGTTTATAGACCCAAGCGATGAATTCTGTAGGAACGGGAAGTTTCGCGCCTGAAATTTGTGCCACGTTTAAGATAATCCCGATTACCGTGAGCAAGATGAAGATCCAGAAATCTTTGGGAGGATACTCATGACGCAAACTGATAAAACGATAAAGAACCCAGGCACCGAGGACAAAGATGATCAATAATTGGCTAATCATAGCTACTCCTTCTCCGGTTTGCGCCAATATGGTTTAGTGATTAATCCGGTACTTAAAAGTTTCGGTTTCACCTGATAATTGATGGTTAATTGGGGGAGATGACTTGCCCAGTTGTTTTTGAGTTTCTTCCAGGCTTTGGGATCAGCCCGGTGAATGGCTTCCCCAAAACCAAAGACATCTAGTTTTAATTTATTGATGGCATGGTGTACGGAGGCTTGCATCTGACGTGTGAGTTCAATCTGAAGTGCTGCTTCTAGCCGAACGAGGTTCGCCAGGAGACTAATATTATAGTCACCCTCGATCTCGCCAACGACTCCCTTGACGGAGAGATTTACGGTGATCTCCGGGCGACCAGCCCGCATTCTGCCCTGAAGTTTGGTTTTGCTCTCGGTGATTTCAATTGCTATTTTCGCTTTTTCCTTTTTCATGTAGAGGGTTTCGACTGGATTTGTGATATTGTTGGTAATGTAATTATATCCTTTGCTTTCAGTCTCATCAAGCCAGCCAATCAGTCGGTCTCCTCTAAACGCAGCTAATTCCTTGACATAGAGGCGTGATTCAGTATGGGTTGATTTTAGACTATCAAGCTCATACTGCGCCGCGTGATTACCAGTAGCACTCACCACTGGAAGGACTAGACTAGCAGACATGGAAGTGATTTGATTGACTAGTTGGTAGGTTTGAATAATTTTGGTGGTGGCAAAGATTTTTTCTGATTTTTCTAAAGTATTGATGACTCTTTGGACTGGAATACTCTCCATGGGGGTCAAGATGGATAAGACATTCTGGGCGGTGGTGCCGCGCGCGATGATCCAATGAAAGGTGATGCGTGACTCATGATCACGCAATAAAAAATCGAGCAGACGAATGATTCCTGCGCGTGCCTGAGCTTCACCGACCACCACTAACCCTAAGTGACCGATATAGAGACGACGTGAGGCAGTAGTGGAGATGCGTCGTAGCGCTTTAAGGATAGTCTGATCCGTCACGCTATACAGGCTGATTGGTGTTATATCAGTAAGATTTTTTAACTGACTGGGATTGATTACTTGGATAGTTACGATGTAACCATTATCACTCTGGTCAATCCCCAAACCACGTACGAGCGCTATGGAATTAATCTCGCCTTTGCTAAAACAGCCGGAGCAGATAATTGGACACGAGAGTAACAATAAGTAGAGTAAATATTTAAACTTCATGTTAACTCCTTCTTTGATGAGGATTACGAGCGCGACGGCGATTCTTAGCTTTCAAGTGTTGGGGGCGAAAGTTTAACGCCCAATGTGGGAAACGAATCAAGGTATCACGCTGTTCTGTACTAATATATGGTGCGATTGGGCTGGTATAAGGAATTCCAAAGGAATGCAGATTGCATAGATGAATCATGAGGAGCATCGTGCCAATAAAGAGACCATAAATTCCAAAAGAAGCCGCTAGGATCATCATCACAAAGCGGAGAATGCGAATCGCATTCGACATTGCATAGTAGGGGATGATAAAACTACTGATGGCAGTCATTGCGACGATAATGATCATAAAGGTAGAAACCAAGCCGGCGTCTACGGCGGCTTGTCCCAGCACTAAGGCACCAACGATGGAAATTGCGGAACCAACGGTACGGGGCATGCGAATTCCCGCTTCGCGAAGAATTTCAAAGATAATTTCCATTGATATTGCTTCGACAAAAGCTGGAAAAGGTATTCCTTCACGTTGTGCGGCAATACTGATCAAAAGGGGCGTAGGTAAGATCTCTTGATGGAAAGTGGTGACTGCAATATAAATTGAAGGCAGATAAAGTGTGATGAAAAAACCAAAATAGCGAAGCAGGCGGCTCGCACTACTGATATAATAAGACTGGTAATAATCTTCTGGAGTCTGAAAGAAATCGACAAATAAAGCTGGCACCATCAAGGCAAACGGAGTCCCATCGACCAATAAAGCAACTTTTCCTTCCAGAAGTCCACCGATGATCGCATCAGGTCGTTCGGTAGTCATGATTGTTGGGAAAGGAGTATTGGTTTCATCTTGAATATACTCCTCCAGATAGCCACTTTCCAAGATTGCATCCGTATTAATCACACTGAGTCTGGAATGTACCTCGGCAATTAAGCTTTCGGGAGCAATCTCTTTGAGATAAATGATTGCCACCTGGGTTTTACTAATCGTCCCGAAAGTTTGATTTTCAATGGTGAAACGGGTATCTTTGAGCCGTTTTCGAATCAGCAAAATATTGGTGGAGAGGTTTTCTATTAAGCTGTCTTTAGGACCACGAATGACTGGTTGTGTATCTGATTCTTGAATTCGGCGTTCAGTATTGGCAGTGGTTTCAAAGATGAGCCCTTTTTTGATACCCTCAAAAAGGATGACGGTGTTTCCGTCTAAGAGAGCACTGGAAATTTTTTCGAACTCTTCAGCTTCACCGGAGTTTCCGATAGTTAAGGCATGATTTTTGGTCTCAATAAAAAATGTTTTACAATGAAGCCGGTATTCAAGTCCGATTTTGGCGAGATTGTCGGCTAAATTTAATAAGACTACTTGAATTTTTTCGTGATCGCTTAATGCTTTCAAATAAAGAATTGCCACCAGGAGAGTATTATCCTCGGAACGAAGGTGCTTGATGGCTAAACAATCGTCTGATTTGAAAATCTTTGCGATGATCTCGAGATTCTTTTCAAGACTCTCTGAGAGTAAATCAGGTTGGGGTTGGGATTCAGCTGTTTCAGATGGTTTAACAAAGCGTTTGCGTGGTTTCTTTTTCCAGTTTTTATCACGTGACTGCATCGCGTTACCTCACCACCTTGTTATAGAAACACTTGATTGCGTTTAATTACTATTTAATTCTAGTATGGTTTTTAATGAGGGAAATATGCTGTTTTTTAACATTTATCCCTTTTTTATTTTATAAAAGGATTTATATGAGAGGTGAGAGGCACTGGCTAGAGGCTGGATGCTGGAAACTGGAAGCTGGAAGCTGGAGGCTGGAGGCTGGATTCACTCCCCCTGATCTGGATGTGAGAAGCGAGAAGTTAGAGGCGGGAATTGCTTTTGCAAATTCTAACTTCCAACCTCTCGCCTCCTACATCTAAAACGAGGTGGATTGGTTTAGGAGTAAGGAGATTGCTGTAGGGGCAGGTCACCGTGCCTGCCCTATAGAGACGCACCGCCGTGCGTCTCTACATAAATGCAGGGCAACCACAGGGGGTTGCCCCTACATTAGATATTCCATCAAAAAACCCATCTATATATTTTCCAGTAAAGATCTTTCATTTTACCGAGTGAAAATATCCAGCTTACTAAGGATTTTTCACGAAGATAAAATGAATTAGATTTTCGGAAAATATATAATTCTCCACCGAAGGAATTTCCGCTTTTTTAGTCAGCCTTGACTAACTAATTTTCGTAAATTTAACGCCAAAACTCTCCCATGCCAAGAGACTCACCAAATCCTGCTCCAGCAGGATCATTTCCTCACGCAGCCCCTCAACTTTAAAGAGCTTCGCCCAACCAATTTTTGCTTGATCTAACTTCAGTCGTTTCAGTGAGCCATCATGATTAAACTCCGGTTTAGCATCGAGACAATCAAGTTTGCGTGGGATA
>JBFYZC010000159.1:0-2895 GCA_041309705.1 Bacillota bacterium
TTTGAATATAATTCGAGAAGGGATGAAAGATGAAACAACAAGTATTGAAATTAACTGGAGCAGTTTGTTTAATGGGGGCACTAACTTTTAATTCGTCTTTTTCATTGGCAGCAGCACCTAATGAGAACAGCTTGACTTTAAATCAAGCAATTAAAATTTCTCTGGAGAATAATCTGCAACGTAAATTGGTAGTTGGTGAAGTGCAATTGGCCAGTGACAAAGTGAAACAGGCACAATCAGGGTACTTCCCGAAAGTAACTTTGAGCGGTGGTTATCAGCATTTTAGTGAAACCCCGGATATGGTGAAATTAGCCAATAGTATTACTGATTTTAATAATGCTTTGGATACATGGGCAGAGGGGGTTAAACAAATACCACAACAAGGTGCTCCTTTTGTACCATTAGCAGCTAATTTGAGTCAAACAGAAAAGTTGGATGCTGGGTTGGACTACTATGGAGTGAAGTTGAACATTGAACAGCCTTTATATACTGGCAAAAAAATTACTGCCATCAATCGTCAAGCCAAGGCAAATTTGGAACTGGCGAGAGCGAATTTGAAGGTTGCTGAAGCAAATCTGGTTTTTGAAGTGAAAAAAGCATATTATACGGTGCTACAAACGGAGAAATTAGTCCAGACAGCTAAAGAAGCAGTAAATAGTATGAAGGTGCATCTAGCTGAGGCAAATGCTTATTATAAGGCAGGCATGGTACCCAAAATTGACTTGTTACGCGCCGAAGTGAAGTTAGCCGATTTAAATCAAAAACAGTTGATGGCAGAGAATGGTTTGAATATGGCACGAACTGCTTTTAACTTCTTGCTGGGTGTTGATCTGGATGCTACATATCAATTGGTCGATGAAGGTAAGAATGAGATAAATATTGAAGAGTTAGCGTTTTGTAAAGAGAAGGCTATAGCAAATCGGGCGGAACTTGCTGTAATTGATGCGAAAATAAAACTAGCCGAGCAATCAGTCACACTGGCGAAGAGTAATGGTAAACCAATGATTGCGTTAAGATTTGAAGGTGAACAGAACGATACTAAGATTTCGTTTGAAGAAGCTCCTGATTGGAAGGTTGGCGTGGTTGGACAGATGACTCTGTTTGACGGAGGACAGATTCGTAATCAGGTTGCTGAAGCGAAAGACTTGGTGAAACAAGCGGAAACAGGGAAAGAATTAATTTTAAAAGGAATTCAATTAGAGGTAGAAGTGGCATATCGTAATCTGCAAAATTATGCGAAAGCAATTGAAGTGGCAGAGAAGAGCCTGTCACAGGCAAAAGAAGCAGTGCGAATGTCAGAAGTTAGCTATAAATCAGGTTTAAGTACTTCGATTGAAAGAATCGATGCCGAAGTAGGTTTGACGCAAGCTAAAGAAAATTATGCGCAAGCAGTAAGTATGTATAATCTTGCATTAGCACAATTAGAAAAAGCAATGGGAAAAGAAGTGGAGGAAGCGAAATGAAAAACACCGGAAAATTCATTGGTGGAATTACCTTTAGTTTTTTAGCATTATCAGGATTATTCCTTTATTTTAATCGTCCTGCAGCAGTTGCAGATAACTCCAGACAACCACAAGAGATTACTGGAAGCATTGAAGCAGAAGAAGTTGATGTCAATGTAAAGATTCCAGGTCGAATTGAAAAGATGCTGATTGAAGAGGGTCAAGAAGTTAAAGATGGGGAAGTACTGGCAACGCTGGAAGCGGAAGATCTTGAGGCCAAGCGGGCGCGTGCCAAAGCGGCATTGGATGCAGCAGTAGCTCAATATCATAAGGCGAAAAACGGAGCACGTCCACAACAGTTATCCCAAGCTAAAGACTTAATGGATCAGGCAAAAGCTGGTTATCAGTTAGCTCAAGCAACCTATGATCGAATGAAGCAGCTTTTTACGGAGGGTGTTTTGCCACAACAGAAATTAGATGTTGCTGCGACTGAGCTAGAAGTAGCACGTACTAGATACAATAGTGCTAAGGAACAGTATAATCTGGTATCTGAAGGTGCTCAAAAAGAGGATATTGAAGCGGCAGCAGCACTAGTAAGTCAAGCTCAAGCTGCTTATGATGAAGTAATGTCATATTTACGTGATGCCAATATTAAAGCTCCTTTAGCAGGAATTATTACTAGCAAATCAGTCTCCTCTGGTGAATTAATCTCTACCGGAATGCCAGTGGTAACAATTACTAATCTTAATTCAACTTGGGTTAATGTTAAAGTACGTGAGACTGCCTTACATCAATTTGAAGTTGGTAAGACTGTTCCGGTCGAAGTTAATGGTGTTCCAGGCAAAGCTTATCAAGGTAAAGTAACTTATATTGGAGCTAAACCAAGTTATGCGACCGAACGTGCTTATCAGGAAAAAGGCGAAAAAGACTTAGTAGCTTTTGAAGTGCGAATTAAACTAGCGAATCAGGATTTAAAATTGCGCCCGGGGATGACCGCAGTAGTTAGAGTAAAGTAGAGTTTCTGAGCTGAAGAAAAGAGGGAAGCAAATGTCAGCAGAGTTATTAAACGTAAGTGGGCTGAGCTATCGTCGGAATAAAAAATCTCCCTATAGTTTTGAAAACATTAATTTAACAGTGAAAAAAACAGAAAAAGTGGCGATCTATGGTGGGATTGCCACTGGGAAAACCACACTTTTGGAAGTGATCACCGGGCTGAAGCGTCGGACTACGGGTGAAGTTGAATTAGTTGAAGATTTTGCAGTCGTCACAGAGAAATTTAATTTGTATGATGATTTAACGGTTAGAGAAAATTTAGAGTTTACGTGTGAGATTAATAATTTTTCTAAAGATAAAATTGAAGAGATTTTGCGAGATACTGGGTTGATTGCTTGGGAAGGAACCTATGCTAAAAAATTACCCCAAGCATTAAAAAAGATGCTTCAGGTAGCCTGTG
>JBFYZC010000160.1:0-8940 GCA_041309705.1 Bacillota bacterium
TTTTATCTTCGCGAAAAATCCTTAGTACTCTGGATATTTTCACTCGATATAATGAAAGATCTATAGATAAAGGAGGGTCAGGATGTATAGTAGAGGACAGTTTGCTTTGATTGGGAAGACTACTATCAAGGCATTGCGACTTTATGAAGAATTAGGGCTGTTAGTACCAGAACGAATCGACCAGAGTAATCAGTATAAGTATTATGCTCCCAGCCAGATTGAGGAGATTATTTTGATTAATCAATTAAAATCTTTTGGGTTCTCATTAGAAGAGATTAAACAGTTGAAATTAGAAAGGGAAGTGGGAATTTTAAAGCGGAGTTTTTTGAAGAGATTAGTAGAGTTGGAGAGAGAAATTCATGAATTAGTGAGAAGAAAAGAGGAGCTGACGCATAGAATTCAACTGTTAGATACAGGTAAAGAAGAAACTGATCTTGAGCAAGAGTATCCGATTATTCTGGTTCAGCTGGAGCAGATGCTGGTGGCAAGTTGTCGCGAACAAATGGCGCTGTCAGAGGTAGGCAGATTGGTTGGGAAGGTTTATGAATTGCTGCATAGATTTTCACTTCAAGCAGTAGACTCTCATTTGGTGATCTTTCATAGTGATGAAAATTCAGATAGTAATGAATGGGAGCTTGAGGTCTGTATTCCGGTTAATCAAACAGTTAAAACTGAAGAGTTTGCTACCAAAATGATCTTCGGTGCAACTTATGTCAAAACAACTCAGAGAGGTGGTTTTACTCAAACTGGCAAGGCTCATGCTAGAGTAATCGATTGGATCCAAGCTAATGGCTATCAAATAAATGGCGCGCCACTAGAGAAGTATTTGACAAAGCAACAAGCAGTCTTTAATCCTAGCAGTTTGGAGATTGAGATCTATTATCCAGTACAACCTAGAACCAAAGGAGATGAGTAGATGAGCATTGTTAAAGATCTCTTGGAATTGACCTGGGTTGAACTGCAGGAACTTGATAAAGAAAAGACGATCTTTTTAGTAACATTGGCACCAATCGAGGAACATAGTCATCATCTTCCTCTAGGGACAGACATCTATGAAGGAGAAGCATGGCGTAGGAAGTTAATAGAGCAACTTGTAACAAGTATGCCTGATTTTAACCTAATCTCGCTGCCATTTTTCCCAATAGCGACGGCTGGAGCAGAAGGTTTTTATGGTAATCTCTATTTTAAACAGAGTACACTTCGAGCTGTTACGTATGAACTTTTAGAAAATATGGTGCGTTGGGGTGGGAAGCATCTGGTAGTGATTGCTTCCCATGGAGATCCACTACATTTGATTGCGATCGAAGAGGCTTGTGAGAAGCTTAACCGAAAATATGGAGTAGTTGCGCTCTCGCCAATGGGGGCGTTTTTTTCGGCAGAGCAATTAAACTTAAAAATGAAGCATGAGAATGAAGTGCAAAGAATGTTGGAGAATTATCCAAATGACTTTCATGCCGGTTGGATTGAGACCTCCAGTATGCTTGATATTGATCAGAGTCTGGTGAAGCAGAATTATGTCAGTTTGCCAGATACCAAGATTGAAGCTAGGCAAATGATCTCTGCCCAGCAGATCTTAAAGACGATGGATCGGTTTGGTCATCTGGGTTATCCGCGGTTGGGCAGTCAAGCATTAGGAAGAGTATTAAATGAAGGAGTTAGTCGTTGGTTATCTGAGGTAATAATTGCTTTTGTAAAGCGAGAAAATTATCAACAGTATGAACATCATTTTTTGTATCGCCTTCCATTTTTAAGGACGAATTTTTTGCAAAAAATGATCTGGAGTAGTCTGCTTGTTTTAGTGTCTATACTGTTTTGGGCTTGTTTTAACTTGCTGAAGTGATAAATTATAATTTTGCGTAAAAAGTCTAAGTGTTTATTGACTGACCGTCGGTCTAGTGGTATTATTAGACTAACGGTCAGTTTGTGCGAAGGGATGAGTTAGATGGTGCGAATTTTAAAAGAGCCTGAAGTAAGGAAAGCAGAGATTATGGATGTAGCATTGGAGTTTTTTAATGTAAAAGGCTATGAACAGACCTCGGTAAATGAAATTATTGAGAAAGTAGGGATTGCTAAAGGTACATTTTATTATTATTTTAAATCTAAAAATGAGCTTTTGGACGAAGTGATTGAGCGTGGGACATATTTGCAAATTAAACAGTTGAAGATGATTATTGAGCTTAATAAATTGAATGCGTTTGAAAAAATGCAAATGATTTTTTTGGAGAATCAGAGGATTTGGACTGAAAATGAAAGATTAATTGAGTATCTTCATGGAAAAGAAAATATCGTGGCTCATCAGAAAACGATGGTTCAGTTGGTAAAAAACTATGCGCCATTAATTAGTGAGCTGATTGAGCAAGGGATTAACGAAGGGAATTTTACAACGGATTATCCATTAGAGATCTCTGAATTTATCTTAACAGTGTTTAGTTTTTTATTTGATTCATCAATCTTTCCAAGAAGTAAAGCAGAGTATTTAACTAGAATTAAAGCGATGACAGAAATGATTGAATTAACTTTAAGAGCTCCAAAAGGAAGTTTTAGTTTTTTAAGTGAAATTTATGAAAAATCTAAGCTGAGGTAAGAAGATGGAAATCAAGACACTCAAGTTAAAATTAACCAATTGTTTCTTGATCCCGATTGCCGAGAAATATCTCTTAATTGACACTGGTTACGAATGGGAGTGGGAGACCTTTATCAAAAGGCTCTCTGAGATAGAAGTTAAGCTAGAAGAGATTAGCTATGTCTTATTAACCCATCATCATGATGATCATGTGGGTCTTTTGGAGCGTTTGATCTCAGAAAACAGGGAACTTAAAGTAATTGCTACCGAATTGACGAATGAATATTTAAAATTAGGGAAACATTTCAATATTGTTGGTGCTGGCTATATCAACAAACGAATGAATTTTATTTTAAAGCTGAAGCAGATTTTTGATAAAAAATGGACGCATAGTTTTCCTAAGTATGAAATGCGAGCGACAGATTTGGTAATCTCACCCGAGGTAGAATTTTATGAATTGGGGATTCTTTTAGCAGGGAAAATCATTGCAACTCCAGGGCATACTCTCGATTCGATCTCGATTATTTTGGATGAGGGTAGCTGTATTGTGGGAGATGCCGCTGCTAACTTTTTGCAGTTTATGGGGACTAAATATTGCATTATTGCGGTTAATGATTTGGAAGAATACTATCGTAGTTGGGAAAAGATTCTTTCTTTTCAACCAAAGCAGATTTTCCCTGCACATGGGAAGCCTTTTGCAGCAGAAAAATTAGAAACAAATCTCTGGAAGAATCGCAAGGAAAATCTGGTGCTGTTTGAGTAATCAATATCAAATATCTTTGGAATGGAGTGATTAGCAAATGAGTGTTTGTCCATGGTGGTTGGGATATATGTTGTTAAATCCTTTTAGGAGACTTTTTCAAGATCCGCATCAAATTTTGGCAAAATATTTAACCAAAGAGATGCGGGTGATGGATCTGGGTTGTGGGATGGGTTACTTTAGCCTACCTATGGCAGAGTTGGTAGGAGAGCAGGGAAGAGTGCTTTGTGTTGATCTGCAAGAAAAGATGCTCTCGGGTTTAGTTAAAAGAGCTAAACAGCAAGGTTTAAGCGAACGGATTATAACTCGAAAATGTTCATCTCAGTCATTGGAGATTAGCGAGATGAAAGAGCTTGATTTTGTACTGGCTTTTGCAATGGTACATGAAGTACCAGATCAAGATAGATTATTTCGTGAGATTGCTTCGGCAATGAAACTAAAGGGGAAATTGTTAATTGCTGAGCCAAAAGGGCATGTGAGTGAGGAGAAATTTCAAAATGAAATAAAAATTGCAGAGCAATGTGGTTTGAAAGTATTTGAATCTCCGATAATCGGAAGAAGTCATGCAGCAGTACTGAGCAAAGAGTAATTGAGTTTTAGAATCAGTAAGTCGGAGAAACAATTTCCGACATTGGAGAAACAATTTCCGACTTCGGAAATTAAATCTCCGACATTGGAGAAAGAGTTTCCGACTTAGGAGAAGAGATTTCCGACTTTGGAGAAAGAGTTTCCGAGATTGGAGAAGGAGTTTCCGACTTCGGAAATTAAATCTCCGAGATTGCAACAAGAGTTTCCGATTAGTTCCGAAGCGTGAATCTAATGCCAAGATCAAGGGTCTTTAATGACAACCTTGATTTTTTTATGAAGTTTACCAAGGATTGCTATGACAAAATATCAGACTTTTTTAGCATCTAGATATATGATTCTCTGACAAAATTTGATAAAATAGGGTTAGCTTTTGTAAAGATATTTTTAAGTAGGGGGAGTTTGACCCATGTCATTAAACCAAGTATTAGACACTGGACGAGAACGTCTGCAAAAAGTCTATCATTATTTGCAAGCCTTGAATCAGCATCGCAATCCAGTGACCAGCGAGATCAAAGCACAACCTTGGTTGTTGTGGTTGGGGGAGCTTCCGTTACATGAGGCAGTTACACTGGGATTGAATAAATGGTCGAATGGGGAACGTGAATTGGAGACGCTGGAGAGTGATGATTTTATCCTCAAGGTACGTCGTCCGCGTCTGACTAATCCACCCGAACCGCCAGAAATATTACAGGATTGGCTGGAGCCCGGCTGGGAGAAACCAGAGAAAGAAGCTCGTTGCAAAACAACCCAATTAGTGAATCTTAATCAAACTGAGGTTTTGATTAGATTTGCAGAGACTGGTTTGAATGAGGTTTATCAAGCTTGGAAATTACTGCGTGACCAATGGGCGGAGATCGAAGCGCCAGCTCGCGTGGTGATGAAGCTTTTTGAACATTTATATGAACTTTATGGCTGGATTCAGAAAGAAGCAGAACGTTTTGAGCTAATTTTGGGTGATGGCATCTTGAACTGGAATCTTCCCGAACGTCTGATTCATCATCCGGTCTTATTACTCCCATTGGAACTGGAATTTAATCCGGAGATTCCGGAATTTACACTCTTAGAAACCGCTAAAGAGATTGAGTTATACACCTCGATCTTAAATAATATTCCTGAGCTGGATGGGCAGATTATCGCACAATGTCGTGAAGAATTGCAAAAAGGTAATCTTCATCCCCTGGAAAATGAAGCTACCAGTCGATTTTTGCAGAGTTTCATTGTTCAGCTTTCCCCACAAGGAGAATTGATTGAGCAGAATTTACCACGTCACAAAACAACTGTGTATCCCTGGATTGAGCGACGTCCAGTAATCTTTCTGCGTTCACGTTCGCTGGGTTTTAGCACTGCCATCGAGGCGATTCTGGATGATTTAAAGACGACGGAATTTCTACCGGAGAGTCTGTTGAGTATTGTCGGAGTTGGTTCGGAATTAGCCAAAGTAACTGAAGCAACTGAAAATGAGGCTGCTTCTCTAAATAAAACAGAAATTTTAAATGAAACGGAGATTCTGCTGGGTAAACCAGCTAATCCTGAACAACTGGCAATTGCACAGAATCTCGAGCAGCATTATGGAGTCTTGGTACAAGGACCACCTGGAACTGGTAAGACGCATACCATTGCTAATCTGATCGGACATCTGCTCGCTCAAGGTAAAAGTATTCTGGTGACCAGTCACGCCACCAAAGCCTTACGGGTCTTACAGAGTCAGGTTGAGCCAGAGTTGCAACCACTTTGCGTCAGTGTCCTTGAACAGGATCATGAGAGTCGTAAACTTTTAGAGGATTCGATTGCCCATATCGTAGATCGTTTAGCAACTTCAGACTTAAATCAATTACGAATAAGAGAAACAGAGTTAACAGTCAGTCGTACCCAGTTATTAATGGAAATTGATAAACTCAGACAGCAGTTAAAAACAGCAGTTATGGCTGAATATCAACCAATTATTTACGGTGAAAAGACTTATACTCCAATTACTGCAGCTAAAGAATTAGCTGCTACTGAAGCATTGCATAATTGGATTCCAGGAAAGATTGAGCCCAAAGTAGCATTATCATTAAGTACCGCAGAATTAACTAGGCTTTATCAGACCAATCAGACTCTGTCACAGCTTGATGAGCGGGAATTAGCAAAGAAGCTGCCTCCTTTGAATTATCTGCCTAGTAGTAGTGATTTTCAAAAAATGTTGGAGAAGATTAATCATTATTCTAATCTAAATCTTAATCTGCGCGAAGATCTCTGGGAGCAAGTAACCAAGGAGGTTACTTTAGAGAAATTGGAGTGTTTGCAAAAGCAGTTAACGCTGGCGGTAGCAGAGATTGAGGCGGAAAATATTTGGAAATCAGCAGTGCTCTTGGCAGGAGTTAAAGGAGGAGATTTTCGTAAACCTTGGGATAATCTTTTGAAAATGATTGCCGAAACTCAAGCCGAGGCAGCTCAAGCTAAAGAGAGCGAATATACTTTTCAACCAACAATCATTGCAGATTTACCGTTAGATGAAATATTAAAGTTAATTCAGGAGATCTTAGAACATCTCCAGACTGGTCATAAGCTATCAGGATTCACACTCTTTACTAAACCTAGCTGGAAGAAGCTTTTGCCAAGTTTAAAAGTTAAAGGGCGTCAACCGGTGAGCAGTGAAGATTTTCAAGCTTTAATAACACATCTTCAAGTAGAATTAAAACGTGAGGAACTTCGAGCGCGTTGGGAGAAGCAGCTGACTCCTCTGGGCGCACCAGCGGCTAAAGAATTAGGGAGTGAGCTTGAACAGGGAGCAGCACAGTATGCTGTTTTGATTAAAAAGGCTTTGGAGTGGTCAAATGAGACTTGGACACCTTTACTTAACACTTTAACAGAGTATGGTTTTAGATGGCAGAAGCTTTTGGACGAAATTCCCCCTAATCTCGCTCAGTATGGTGAGCTTTTGCGTCTTCGTGAGCTGGTTAATCTATTAACCAAGATTTTAGAAGTACGACTGAATCAATTGCGTTTGAAACAATTATTAATCGAATATCGTGAATTACAGAATTTCTTGGCTTTTTCGGATACTAATGAAGCAGAAGTTGTAAGTGAATTAAAAAATGCCTTAGCAACAAGGGATGCGACTGCTTACAATAACGCTTGGGTACGCTTGGTAGAGTTACAACAACGTCAAGCAGAGATGAAATTACGACAAGATTTCTTGCGACGATTAGAGAAGGTTGCTCCTGATTGGGCAAGTGCAATCAAGTTGCGCCAAGGTCGGCATAATACGACCACTTTGCCAGGTGATCCTGAAGCTGCTTGGCGATGGCGTCAGATGGAAGCGGAGCTGCAAATAAGGCATCAAGTATCTTTAGCTCAGTTGCAACAGCAATTAGATGAAGAAGTAAAAATACTTCACAAGTTGACTACAGAGTTAGTTGAGGTACGCGCTTGGATTGCCCAGCTTAAGCGGACGCAACTGGAGCAGCGTCAAGCATTAATTGGCTATCTGGAGATTATGAAACGGATTGGCAAAGGAACTGGTAAACGAGTGCCGCGGCTGCGTGCGGAGATTCGCCAGAAGATGAATCAATCTCGCAGTGCTGTTCCGGTTTGGATTATGCCTTTGGCACGAGTTGCTGAGACTTTTGATCCACATACTACCAAATTTGATGTGGTGATTATTGATGAAGCGAGCCAATGTGATGTTTTGGGTTTGATCGCCTTCTATCTTGGCAAGAAAGTGATTGTGGTGGGCGATGACCAGCAGGTGAGCCCACTGGCGATTGGTCAGAAGCTTGAGGTGGTGCAGCATTTGATCGACGAACATCTGCAGGAGATTCCAAATTATCTGCTTTATGATGGACAGATGTCCATTTATGACCTAGCAAAATCTTCGTTTGGCGGTACAATCTGTCTGGTGGAACATTTTCGTTGTGCTCCTGAAATTATTGAATTTAGCAATCAACTTTCATATAATGGGCGAATTAAACCATTACGTGACGGAAATAACATTGCTCTGAAACCAGCCTTAGTTGAGTATCAGGTATCAGGCGCAACGATGACTGAAAAAGTTAATCTGATTGAAGCAGAGACTGTGGCGGCATTGATAGTGGCAGCTTTAGAGCAGCCTGAATATGCAGAGAAGACTTTTGGGGTAATCTCCTTACTGGGTGATGAACAAGCGACAATCATTGATCAACTGCTGAAACAGAAGTTATCTGCCGAAGTCTATACTAAACATCGTTTGCTCTGTGGCAATGCGGCGCATTTTCAGGGTGATGAACGTGATGTAATCGTACTTTCTTTTGTAGCAGCCAGTAATGGCAAAGCGCCTTTGATGTTAATGAGTGAGGGAACCCAAGGTATGTATAAGAAACGTTTTAATGTTGCCGCGAGTCGTGCACGTGACCAGATGTGGTTAGTACATTCGCTGGAACCACAATTCGATCTGAAGTCTGGTGATTTGCGCCGGTTACTTCTTGAATATGTAAGTAATATCAAAGTTGAAAAAACAGCGCACCAGCTTGAAGAAGCTCCGCCAACAGAATTTGCGCGAGAAATGATGAAATCCTTACGTCAGCTTGGTTATCAGGTTCAACCAAACTGGAAAGTTGGTTATTACTCAATTGATCTGGTGGTTGAAGGAAACGGGAGACGTTTAGCATTAGAATGTGATGGTGATCGTTCCTGTATCTTAGCCGAGCTGGAGCTGGGACTAGAAAGACAGGCAATTTTGGAACGGTTGGGTTGGAAGTTTTTACGTTTACGTGCTAGTCAATATTATCGTAATCCAGAGGCGGCTTTAGGAATTTTATTAGATAAATTAGCTCAGTTAGAGATTCACCCAGTCGCGGAGCATTTGCCTGGATTGCAGACAGAAGAATTTGATTTAGCAGCACGAGTGATTAAACGTGCTCATGAGTTGCGTGAGGAGTGGATTGTTTCACTACGACGTGGAATAGTTTAAAAAAATCAGGAGTGAAAGATGGATTATTGGTTACTTTTAACGAAATTCAGTATCTTTCTTTATGTGATTGTTAAATATAGTGCTGCACCAAATCAGATT